>JAHJYN010000195.1 GCA_018826885.1 Alphaproteobacteria bacterium
CAGACCGACCTGCTGCTGGCGGCTGCTGCCACCGGCAAGGTCATCAACATCAAGAAGGGCCAGTTCCTCGCCCCGTGGGACATGAAGAATGTCATCGCCAAGGTCGTGGGCGCGGGCAATCCGAATGTCATGGCCTGCGAGCGGGGCGCCAGCTTCGGCTACAACACCCTGGTCTCGGACATGCGGGCCCTGCCGGTGCTGCGCGACATCGGCTGCCCGGTCGTGTTCGACGCCACCCACAGCGTCCAGCAGCCGGGCGGGCAGGGCACCTCCTCGGGTGGCCAGCGCGAGTTCGTGCCGGTGCTGGGCCGCGCCGCCGTCTCGGTCGGCGTGGATGCGGTCTTCATGGAAACCCACCAGGATCCGGACAACGCCCCGTCCGACGGTCCGAACATGGTACCGCTGGACCAGTTCGAATCCCTCGCCGGTCAGCTGATCGCCTTTGACGATCTGGTCATCGCCCAAGGCATCAAGCGCGCGGCCTGAACCTGCCCGCGACTGGACGTGCCCGGTCCTCTGGGATAGCTCCAACGCATGAACCTCGCCGGTCTTCAAAGCCTGCTCGCCCGGGCGCCGTCCCTGACCCTCGCCTGCGTGGGCGACCTGATGCTGGACCGGTTCGTCTATGGCGAGGTCAGCCGCATCTCGCCCGAAGCCCCGGTGCCTGTGCTGCGCACCCACCGCTCTGTCTCCATGCCGGGCGGCGTGGGCAATGTGGCGCGCAATCTGGCCTCGCTGGGCACGCGCGTGACCCTTGGCTCGGTCGCGGGTCAGGATGCCGAGGGCCGGGCCCTGGCCGATCTTCTGGCCGCCGAGCCCGGCCTGACAGACGCGGTACATTACACCGACGCGGCCCGCACCGTGGTCAAGACCCGCTATGTCGCCGCCGGCCAGCAGCTGCTGCGCCTCGATGAGGAAGAGGCCCTCAACACCGACTATCGGGGCGAGGGTGTGTTTGATGGCGCCGACGCCATCCTGATCTCCGACTATGCCAAGGGCGTGGTCAGCGACGCCCTGATCGCGGCGGCCCTCGCCCATGCCGGCAAGACCGGCGTGCCGGTCATCGTCGACCCCAAGGGCCGCGATTTCGCCCGCTATGGCGCGGTTGACCTGATCAAGCCCAACGCATCGGAACTGGCCGGGGCCACCGGCCTGCCGACCGACAGCGACGCCGAGGTCGAGCGCGCGCTTTCGGCCCTTCTGGACGGGACGACGGCCAGGGCTGTGGTGGTGACCCGCGCCGGCAAGGGCATGTCGCTGCTGCGGCGGGGCGAGGCAGTCCAGCACATTCCCGCCCGCGCCCGTGAAGTCTTCGACGTGTCGGGCGCCGGCGATACCGGTCTTGCGGCCCTCGGCCTCGCGCTGGCTGCCGGGCATGACCTGACCGATGCGGCCGCCTTTGCCATTCTGGCCTCGGGCGTCGTCGTGGGCAAAAGCGGCACGGCGACCGTCACCCCCGCCGAATTGCTTGAGGCCGAGCTTACCGGCGCCATGGACATCGACCACGGCCGGATCGTGCCGGTCGAGACCTTGGTCGATCAGGTCGAACTGTGGAAGGCGGCGGGGCTCAAGGTCGGCTTTACCAACGGCTGTTTCGACATTCTGCACCGCGGTCATGTCGCCTATCTCGCCCAAGCGCGGGCCTGGTGTGACCGACTGGTCGTGGCGCTCAACACCGATGCCTCGGTGCGCCGCCTGAAGGGCGACGGCCGCCCCGTCAACGATCTCGACAGCCGGGCGGCGGTCATCGGCGGCCTCGCCAGCGTCGACCGCGTCACCGCTTTTGACGCCGAAACGCCGATTGACCTGATCAAGGCCCTGCGTCCCGATGTGCTGATCAAGGGGGCCGACTATACGCGCGAGACTGTCGTCGGCGCGGCCGAGGTCGAATCCTGGGGCGGCGAGGTCCGGTTGGCGGAATTCTCGCCCGGTCACTCGACCACGGCCACCATCCAGAAACTGGCGAAAGGCGAAGGCCAATGACGCGCGGCATGATCGTGGTCACCGGCGGCGCCGGCTTCATCGGCTCCAACATCGTCGCCCGCCTCTGTGCCGCGGGTCGTCACGATGTGGTCGTCTGTGACCGCCTCGAAGGCGCAGATCTCGGCAAGTGGAAGAACCTGGCCAAACATCCGGTCGCCGATTTCTGGTGGCCGGAGCAGATGTTCGAAAAGCTGGAGGCCAACGCCGACCGCATTGAGGCCGTCATCCACATGGGCGCCATCTCCTCGACGACCGAGCCGGATGCCGACCTGATCCTGAGAACCAATTTCGCTCTGTCGAGGGACCTGTGGGACTGGTGCTGTGGCCACGACGTGCAGTTCGTCTATGCCTCGTCGGCGGCCACCTATGGCGACGGTCACGAAGGCTTTGACGACGACGATGACTTTGCATCACTGCAAAAGCTTCGCCCGCTAAACGCCTATGGATATTCGAAATATCTGTTCGATCTCTATGCGCGGCAACAGGCGGAACGCGGTCATGCACCCAACCAATGGGCGGGCCTGAAATTCTTCAACGTCTATGGCCCGAACGAGTATCACAAGGGCGGTATGAAGTCGGTTGTCGCCCAGATCTGGCCGAAGGTGCAGGCGGGCGAGCCGGTCCAGCTGTTCCGCTCGCATCATCCGAATTTCGCGGACGGCGGTCAGCTACGCGACTTCGTCCACGTCGATGACGTCGTCGATGTGATCGACTGGCTGCTCGGCAAGCCGGAAGTCTCGGGGGTTTTCAATGCGGGTTCCGGACAGGCCCGCTCGTTCGCCGATCTGGCGCGGGCGACCTTTGCCGCGGCCGGCAAGGAGCCGCAGATCACCTATATCGACATGCCCGAGGTGATCCGCGACCGCTATCAATACTTCACCCAGGCCCGCATGGACCGGGTCCGCGCGCTGGGTTTTGACGGCCAGTCGACACCGCTGGAAGAGGGCGTGCGGCGCTACGTCCAGTCCTATCTGGCGACAGAAGACCCGTATCGATGAAGCCTCGCGCGGTCAGCCTCAGGACCCTGATCGGCTATGCCGGCTTCGCCCTGGTATTTCTGATCGTGGCCGCAGCGGCCGTCTGGCGCGGGGACATCCTGCAGGCCGGCATGGACCCCGAGGTGCCCTTCCAGACCTATGACCCGCCCCCGGCGCCGGACTATCAGCAGGCCTCGGCCTGGGCCATGCAGGACGCGGGTATAGACGGCTCCGGCCCTGCCGCCGTCTTCTTCATCCACTCCACGACCTACGACGGCGGCGAGGAATGGAACGGGCCGATCGGCGATGTCCGGGCCGATGACTATCTGTTCCGGGTCGTGATCCCCAACTATGCCGGGCCTTTCGCTCGCTCCGGGCGGCTCAGCATACCCCGCTATCGTCAGGGCAGCCTCTACACCCGTCTGACCCTGCGGGACGACGCGCGCGAGGCCCGCGCCTTTGCCTGGCGCGACATCCAGGCGGCGTTCGAGGTCTTTCTGGCCCGCCACCCGACCGGCCCGATCGTGATCGCCGGGGTGGAGCAGGGGGGCGAACTGGCCGACCGGCTGGTGCGCGAGCGGATTGTCGGTGACCCGGCCCTGCGTCGCCGTATCGTCGCGGTCTATGCCATGGACACCATTCTGGCGGCCGACCCCGCCACGCCGTCCCTGCCGCCCTGCAGCGCGCGCGACCAGACCGCGTGTCTCGTGGCCTTCTCTCCGGTCACAGAGGACAACGACGGCGCCGCCCGCCGCAGGCTGCGTCGGGCCCTGGTCTGGGACGGGCGCGGGCGTCTGGTCGATCTGGGCGATCGCGCCGCCGTTTGCGTCAACCCGGTCACCGGATCGACGGATGAGGTCCAGGTTCCGGCCCGGGTGCATCTGGGCGCCACCAATGCCACGGGGCTCGAGTGGGGCGCGCGTCCGGCCCTGATTGCCCGGTCGGTGGCCACGGCCTGCGAGGACGGCCTGCTGCGTCACACCCAGCCGGATATGGAATCCTTCCGCGAGACCGGCAGCTGGTCTGATCGCAGAAAATCACGTCCTTACAATTTATTCTACGGCGATATTGAACACGATGTGCAGGAGCGGCTCGCCGTCTGGACCGCCCGCTATGCGCCGAACGCGACGGCCGATCAGTCGCCGGACGGTCGCCCCGACCGCCAGTCGAACAGCGCCTCCAGCACCTGAACGGCCCGCCCGCGCTCGGACGTCAGACCCGGGGCCCGCCCCAGGATCAGCCGCGCATCGTCCGCCGCCGCCCGGATCAGCCCCGCATGGGCCATGGGGTCGGCAAACCGATAGGCCGGAAAGCCACTCTGCTTCAGCCCCAGTGGATCCCCGCCGCCGCGAATCCGGAAATCCGCCTCGGCGATCTCGAAGCCGTCCTCGGTCCGACGCAGGATGTCCAGCCGTTCGACCGCCGTCTTGCCCAGCCCGGTCTCTGACTGGCCGTACAGCAGGCTGCAGGCGCTGGGCTTGTCCGACCGGCCGATCCGACCGCGCAACTGGTGCAACTGGGCCAGACCGAACCGCTCCGCATGTTCGATCACCATCAGGGTGGCGTTGGGCACATCGACGCCGACCTCGACCACGGTTGTCGCCACCAGCAGCGGCAGATGCCCGTCCAGAAACGACTGCATGACCGTCTCGCGCTCCGGTCCCGGCATCCGCCCGTGCACCAGACCGACCGGGCGGCCCATCAGCTTGCTCAGATCGCGCGCCCGGTCCTCGGCGGCGGCGAGGTCGATGTGCTCGGACTCCTCGATCAGCGGACAGATCCAATAGGCCTGCGCCCCGCCCTCGATGGCTGCCTTCAGCCGCACCACCACCTCGCCCAGCCGGTCCAGCGGCAGGACCGCTGTCTTGATCGGCCGGCGCCCCGGGGGCTTCTCGTCCAGCCGCGAGACGTCCAGCTCCCCATACTGCGTCAGTTCCAGCGTGCGCGGGATGGGCGTCGCCGACATGGTCAGCAGGTGCACGGCCCCGTCGGCCCCGCCCTTGTCCAGCAGCCTCTGCCGCTCGCGCACCCCGAACCGGTGCTGCTCGTCGATCACCGCCAGCCCCAGACGATGGAACTGCACACTGTCCTGGAACAGGGCGTGGGTGCCGATCACCAGCGGCAGACGGCCGCCCGCCAGTCCCTCCAGTACCGGCCGCCGCACACTGGCGGGGTCCCGACCGGTCAGCAGGGCGCAGGCCACGCCCGCCTCGGCAAACAGCGGGGCCAGTCGCTCATGATGCTGGCGGGCCAGAATATCGGTCGGGGCCATCAGCGCCGCCTGAAAGCCACTGTCCACGGCGTCCGCCAGCACCAGCGCCGCCACCGCCGTCTTGCCCGAGCCGACATCGCCCTGCAGCAGCCGCGCCATCTGCTCGCCGCCCGCCAGATCGCGCCGGATGTCCGCGACCGCCCGCTGCTGGGCCCCGGTCAGGGTAAAGGGCAGGGCGGCCAGCAGCCGTTCTGCCGCAGCACCCGGCGCCAGCCGGGGGGCCCTGACCGCCTGCCGGTTCCGCCGCCGTCGGGCCAGGGCCAGCTGGTGCGCCAGCAGTTCGTCAAACGCCAGCCGCGCCCGCGCCGGGGCCTGGGGATCCAGATCGAGCTCGCTCTCGGGCGCGTGCAGAGCCTTCATCGCGTCCGGCCACGACGGCCAGGCCTGTTTGGCCAGCCAGGCTGCATCCTGCCACTCGGGCAGGTGCGGCAGCGACTCCATCGCCGTCATCACCAGTTTGCGCACCTGCCGCGAGCTGATCCCCTGGGTGGCCGGATAGACCGGCTCGACCGGGACGATCTCGTCGCGCCTGTCGGCAGAGACCACATAATCCGGGTGAGCGATCTGAACCAGATCGTTGAAAGTCTCGACCTTGCCGCTGACGATCCGCCGCGCCCCGTCCGGGCATTGCTTGCGGATCCAGGCCTCCGATCCACCGAACCAGGCCAGCGTCAGAAAGCCGGTCTCGTCATTGGCGCGCAGCTTGAACGGCAGGCCCGGCCGCCCCGGCTTGGTCAGTCCGCCGATGATCAGGTCGAAGATGCCCACCTCGCCTGCGACCGCGGTCTGCACGGTCATCTCGCGCCGGCGGATCAGGCCGGTGGGGGCCAGAAACATCAGGTCGCGCACCAGCGGCCCGGCCAGCCGGTGCACGGCCGGGGCCATGCGCGGGCCGACGCCC
>JAHJYN010000196.1 GCA_018826885.1 Alphaproteobacteria bacterium
CGCGCCGCCGACCGCAGCCCCGACGGGCCCGCCCACAACCGCGCCGGCGACGGCGCCGGTGGCGGCCTTTTGTTCGATCGTGCTGCCGCAAGCGGCAACAGCGAGGCCGAAGGTCGAGATCAGGGCGGCGGTCATCACGGTCTTGCGGGTCATGTCAGTACCTTCACGGTCAGGGCCGGCCCGGGCCGATCCCGGTCAGGCTTTGCATGGAGAGAAAAACGTGCCCCTGCGTCCGGCGGTTCCCGCAGGCCATGGAAGCCCTTGAGAAACCGCACAGGAACAGCAAGTTGTCCAAGGTTTCGCCCCTGTTTCACTTGAGCGCACCAAGAATGCGCGTCTCTCATCTTTGAACTCAGCTTTAACCTTCCCGGCCAGATATCGTGCTATGATCTGTCGCGCACAACACAGAGCGTGCACGGATCATCTAGCGCATCCGCTGTGGGTGGGGCAAAAATGCTTCACCCCCTCTGATTCTTGCGAATCAACCCTATTTGCGTCACATTGCCTATGTTAAAGGCGCGTCCCCGACGATCGGCGGACTGCCGGTGCGTCGGCCTCGTCGTGTGCGTGGTTTCGCGAAAACCCCGCTCATCGACAGACTAAATAAGGGGCGGCATTGCGCCCTGCGGACTGGATAAAGCCTTTGTCATCGCCCTTGTCGCCTCGAACGCCCGACACCTCGGCGGCCCGTACACGACTGACGCCCGGTGTTGCCGCGGCGCTTGTGGGGGGGCTGTTTGGTCTGGCGATCGGCGTGGCCTATCTCGGCGGTACGGTGGCCAAGGCCACGACCCTTCGCGCCCAGGCCGTCCGTCTGGATGGCGCGGCCTCGGCCGGCTTTACCGAAGAAGCGCTCGCGGCTGCGGCTGGCGGCCTCAACGCCAGTGCCCTGGCCATCGCACGCCGCCATGATCCCTATACCGTTGCCGGCCCCAGCCGCCGCGACCGTCAGTCCGAGCTGCTGACCGCGCGTCTGGAACAGCTTCGCCCGACCGGACCGAACATGACCCCGGGCCTGCGCCTCGCCTCGACCGACCCGTCGCACCCGGCGGCGCAGCCGTTCCGCCTCGGCAGTGCGCTGGACGCCAGCCGCGATCTCGAATGCCTGACCCAGGCCGTCTATTACGAAGCCCGCGGTGAGGGCCGCGACGGCCAGCGCGCCGTGGCCCAGGTGGTCATCAACCGCGCCCGCCATCCGGCCTTCCCCAAGACCGTCTGTGCCGTGGTGTTCCAGGGCGCCGGTCGCCGCACCGGCTGCCAGTTCAGCTTCACCTGCGACGGCTCCATGCGTCGCGGCGTCAACCAGGGTGCCTGGAACCGGGCCCGTCAGGTGGCGACCGAAGCGCTCTCGGGTGCGGTCTACGCTCCGGTGGGCAATGCCACCCATTTCCACACCACGGGCGTCAGCCCGCGCTGGCGCACCTCGCTGATCCGCGTCGGTCAGGTCGGCGATCACGTCTTCTACCGTTTCGGCGGGCGTTCGGGCTCCAGCCGCGCCTTCGCCTACGACCCGGCGCCTTCGACCGAGGGCGATCAACCGCGTCTGGTCCAGGCCGGCCTCGATCCGGTCGAACCGGTCCGTCAGGTCGGTCAGGCGGTGGCCTACAGCCTGCTGCTCGCCCAGGAAGGCCGCACCGAGGACGATGTCCGTGCCGAGGCGGCTCCCGCTCCGGCCCCGACGGCCCCCGCCGCAGCACCGCGGTCTGCGCCCGCGTCGTCGCCGGCCCCGACCGCTGCCGAGGCGCCTGCACGCCGCCCGGCGGCGACTGCAACCCCGGCCGCTTCGGAAAGCTGAGCCTCCTCAGGCCGCGTCCAGACCGATGTCCAGATTGGGCGCCGAGTGGGTCAGGGCGCCGACCGAGATGACGTCGACGCCGGTCTCTGCGATCGCCCGTACCGTCTCCAGCGTCACCCCGCCCGAGGCTTCCAGCGTCACGCGACCCGCCGTGCGCGCGACCGCCTCGCGCAGGTCCTCAAGACTGAAGTTGTCCAGCATGACCACGTCCGGCCCTTCGGCGAGGGCCGAGTCCAGCTGATCCAGACCGTCGACCTCGACCTCGACCTTCATCAGATGCCCGGCGTGGGCCTTGGCCCGCCGCACCGCCTCGGCCACCCCGCCACAGACGGCGACATGGTTGTCCTTGATCAGGATGGCGTCATCCAGCCCGAAGCGGTGGTTGATCCCGCCCCCACAGGCGACGGCGTGCTTTTCCAGCGCGCGCAGGCCCGGAGTGGTCTTGCGGGTATCGGCAATCCGCGCGCCCGTGCCCTCGACCGCCTGTCCATAGGCCCGCGTCAGGGTCGCAATCCCGCACAACCGCCCCAGCAGGTTCAGCGCCGTCCGCTCGGCTCCGAGAATGGCGCGCGCCCGACCCTCGACGACGATCAGGACATCGCCGGCGGCAAAGGCCTCACCGTCGGCCACCTGCACCTCGACCGTGGCCGCGGCATCCAGCGCGTGCAGCGCCAGTCGCGCACAGGCCCCGCCCGCCATGACGCCGTCCTTGCGGGCGGCGAACACGGCCTTCATCCGCGCGTCCTCCGGGATGCAGGCCGCCGCCGTCACATCGCCTGCCCGCCCCAGGTCCTCGGCCAGCGCGGCGCGGATGACCGGCTCGATCAACAGGTCAGGCAGGGCAGGGGCCATAGGGGTTCCGTCCTTCATTCGGCCGCCAGCAGCGGCTGCGGCACCTCATCGGCGTCACGCACCACACGACTGTGCCGGGCCTCGGCCAGGGTGTCAGGATGGTCGGCGCGATAGTGGCCGCCCCGGCTTTCCTCGCGGGCCAGCGCCGCGCGCACCACCAGGGTCGCGGCGACAACAGGCAGGGCGTCCGGGTACCGCGCCTCGATCGCCGCCAGTTCGGCCAGGGCGGTGGTCAGTCCGGTCGCGTCCCGCACCACTCCGACATGGCGGTCCATCAGGTCGCGCAGTCGCATCAGCTCCGTTTCGGGCAGGCCTGTTCCCGTTATCTCGATCAGGGATGACGGGCCCGGCAGGGTCTCGGTTCGCGCCATGCGCCCGGCTCTCCGGCCGAAGGCGGCGGCTTCCAGCAGCGAGTTCGAGGCCAGCCGGTTCGCGCCATGCACGCCGGTCGCTGCGCATTCGCCCACGGCATAGAGACCCTCGACCGTCGTGCGGCCATCGGCATCGGCGGCGATCCCGCCCATATGATAATGGGCGGCCGCCACGACCGGGATCGGCTGATGGCGCGGGTCCAGTCCCATCCGCATACAGGCCGCATAGACCGCCGGAAATGCTGTCGGAAAGGCGGCGCCGATGGCCTGTGTCGCGTCCAGATAGGCCCCTCGCCCGTCCATTTCGGCGGCATGAACGGCGCGCGCCACCTGATCGCGGGGCGCCAGATCGGCGCTGTCGCCATCGCCGAGCAGGAACCGGCCCTCGCGGTCCACCAGCCGCGCCCCTTCGCCCCGCAGGGCCTCGGTCGCCAGCGGCAGGGGCGACACCAGATCGCTGTCCGGACCAGCCGTCGTCAGGCGGATGGCGGTCGGATGGAACTGCACAAACTCGGGGTCGAGGATCTCGGCCCCCGCCTGCCAGGCCAGCGCCATCCCTGCGCCCTGAAGGGCCGCCGGGGTCGTGGTCCGCCCGTACAGGCCGCCGATCCCGCCGGTGGCGAGGATGACCGCCGGCGCGATGACCCGCACCCGCCGCTCGCCCCGCGTCAGGATCGCGCCGCGCACCCGTCCGTCCGCGTCGCGCACCAGCCCGGTCAGCCGGGCATCTTCCCACAGGACGACATGCGGACTGGCCCGGACCGCCGTGACCAGCGCCGACAGGATGGCGCGGCCGGCGCCGTCGCCTCCGACCCGCGCCACGCGCGCCCGCGAATGGGCGGCTTCCCGGCTCAGGTGATAGTGGCCGTCCGCCTCCCGGTCGAAGGGCGCGCCCAGCCGGTCCAGCCAGTCGATGGTCTCGCGCGCCGCATCGGTCAGGGCGCGGGCGCGCTCCGGTTCGACCAGTCCGGCTCCGGCGGCGACCGTATCGTCCGCGTGCAGTCCGGAGGTGTCATCCTCCGCGAGGGCGGCGGCCATGCCCCCCTGCGCCCAGGCCGAGGCACAGGCCTCAAGCAGGGTTGCGGGCGTGGCCACCAGCACCGGGGCGGGGGCCGCCTCCAGCGCGGCCGACAAGCCGGCCAGTCCGCCGCCGATGATCAGCGGGCCTTCATGGCGAAGGGTTCTCATCGGCCGATCGACAGGAAACGTCCGACCATACCCAGCGCGCCCTCGACGTCGCCCCCGGTCGGGATCAGAAAGGCCGCTGCCGTCACACCCAGACAGGCAGCGGTGGTCACGCTGAACAGGCCGACGCTGTAGCCCGCCTCGCGCCAGTTCAACTGCCGACCCTCGGGGCGCCACTGGCCCCGCTTCAGGTGACCGATCAGGGCAATGGCCAGGAAGGCGGCGAAGATGAAGCTGCCGTTCGACACGCCCCACCAGACCACCAGCGCGCCGATGGCGATCATGGCGGCGTATTCGACCATCGGGTGGATGCGAGCCAGCACCGGCCCCAGCGCCTTGGAGCCGTCCAGCGGCGGCGCGGGGGCCAGATTGACCAGATTGATCAGGCCGATGGCGAACACCCCGCTCAGCCACATCGTCTCACCGGTTCCGAAATAGAGGGCGAAGAAGGGCAGGGCGGCCAGCAGGCCGAACGCCGGCCCCGCCAGCGACACCAGCACCCCGTCCCACTCGCTCTTCGGCATCCGCTGCCCGCGGGCCAGTCCGCCGAGGAAGGGGATGATATAGACCTTGGCCGGGCCCATCCCCAGTCGGTTCATGGCCAGCACATGGCCGTATTCGTGCACGAACAGGCCGATGATGGCCGCCACTGCGATCACCCAGCTGCCGCTGATCCACCAGATGAAACCGCCCAGCAGCAGGGTCGACAGCACCGACCAGACCAGCGGCTGACCCTTGTCCTCGGGGGCCGTGGCAACGCGCGTGTCCGATGAGGGTGTGCGGGTCATCGGCACCGACCCCCACGGTCCGGCACCGGGTCCGGCACCGGGGCCGGCAGAGGTCGGTCGGGTCGGGGGCAGGGTATCGCTCATTTCCGCAATGTGGGCTGTGTCACGCCCAGCCACAATGCGAGCAGCGCCATCAGTTTCAGGGTGCGGGGCTCGATCTTCGCCACCACCCGGGTCGGGGCCACATAATACATCAGATCAGCTCCACAGCGACGTGATGGCGGGCCTTGATCATGTCGTAGCGGGCCGGAACGGCCGGCGGCGGCAGGTCGACCATCCGCTGCACTGCCCGGCGGGCCGGTTCGATCAGCGCCTCCGGCACCGTCACCTCGAACTGCATGTTCAGCAGGCAGTCGCGGATGTTCTCCAGCGTGATCCGCTTCATGTGCGGGCACAGGTTGCACGGTCCGATGAAACGGGTGTCCGGAGAGTCCGCCGCGACGTTTGACGCCATCGAGCACTCGGTGATCATCACCACCTGCTTCGGCTTGCGCTGGGTGACATAGTCGCTCATCGCCGCCGTCGATCCGGCAAAGTCCGAGGCCGCCAGCACCTCTTCCGGGCATTCCGGGTGGGCCAGGATTTCCGCGCCGGGATAGGCCGCGCGCATCTCGGCGATGTCGTCGGCGGTAAACCGCTCATGCACTTCGCAGCGGCCCTTCCACGCGATGATGCCGACGGTTGTCTGCGCCGCGACATTCCGCGCCAGGAATTCGTCCGGGATCAGGATGACGCGGTCGACGCCCCATTCCTTCGCGGCCCACTCCACTACCTGCACCGCATTGGCGCTGGTGCAGCAGATGTCGGTCTCGGCCTTCACATCGGCGGTCGTGTTCACATAGGTGACCACCGGCAGGCCCGGATAGCGCGCCTTGATCAGCCGCACATCCGCTCCGGTGATCGAGGCGGCCAGCGAGCATCCGGCGCGCAGGTCGGGGATCAGTACCGTCTTGTCGGGCGACAGGATCTTCGAGGTCTCGGCCATGAAATGCACCCCGGCCTGGACGATCACCTTGGCGTCGGATTTCGCGGCCTCCTTGGCCAGCCCCAGGCTGTCGCCGACATAGTCGCCGACCCCGTGGAAAATGTCGGGCGTCATATAGTTGTGGGCCAGGATGACGGCGTTCCGCTCGCGCTTCAGCCGATTGATCTCGACGATCAACTCGGCCTGCGCCGGCCATTCCAGCGGCGTCACATGATCGCGCACCTTGGGCCAGATGGCCGCCGTGGCCGCCTCTGTCGCCGGACTCAGTCCGAATGCGCCGTCTGCCATCTCACTCTCCTTTTGCTCAACTTGAGCAAATATGAGGCCCGAAACAGGACGGCGGGATCGCCCCGGCCGCCCTCCTTATGCTCAGTCTTAGCATAAGTCGGCATGAACATAGTCCCTTGGCCGACGAACGCAAGCGAAACCGTCAGCGCTCGCCGCGTTCCAGCTCCAGCAGCCACTGCTTCCGCTCCAGCCCACCGGCATAGCCGGTCAGGGTGCCATCACGCCCGATCACCCGGTGGCAGGGCACGATAACGGCGATGGCGTTGGCACCGTTGGCCAAGCCCACGGCCCGCACCGCGGTCGGGCGCCCGATGGCCTCGGCCAGCTGGCCATAGGTGCGGGTCTGGCCATGCGGAATGGCGCGGAGGGCCTGCCATACCGCCCTCTGGAATTCCGTCCCCCC
Organism: Alphaproteobacteria bacterium; assembly: GCA_018826885.1. GTDB lineage: Bacteria > Pseudomonadota > Alphaproteobacteria > Caulobacterales > Caulobacteraceae > Brevundimonas. The sequence continues at coordinate 6,668 of JAHJYN010000196.1, forward strand.
GGTCTCGAGCGGCAGGTCGTCCAGCGCGGTAGCGTCTCCGGCGAAGTATGCCGCCAGCGCCGCCCGGACCGGCCCGGTCGGCCCGCCCTCCGACAGGTCGCTGACCCCGTGCCGCAGTCGCATCAAACGACGCAGGCGCGGCTCATAGTCGGCAAAGTCCAGCGCATGGACCACGCCCCGCACATCGGTGACCACCAGCATCTGTCCGATCGGCGACTCCACCCGGTCCAGCCATAGCTCAGGCACGTTTCGCATCGGGTCTCTCCTCGTCGATCATCAGATACAGGGCCGCATAGGCCCGCCACGGGCGCCAGCCTTCGGCCAGGGTTTCAGTGTCGGGATCCGGCCAGCGATCCGCCGGCGCCACGGCGCCGTCGTCCAGCACCCACAGCCCCGGCAGGCGCAGCCCGGGCCGCGCCGCGACTCTCGCGCCCAGCACGGGATCGCCGCCCAGATCCCGCATCAGCGCCGCGGGGTCATGGCCCAGGTCGAACACCCGCCGCACCCGCGCCAGCAGCCGGGGCAGGGCCTCCAGCCGCCCGGCCTCGACCCGCACCCTCAGGGCATTGCCGCGCCCCGCCTGCACCTCCACCCGACCGGCCGTCCCGTCCTCGTCGCGGTCCAGCGCGCGGGACCAGACCCCGCCCACGACCGTATCGCCCCGCCCCGCCAGTGCCGCCATCAGGGCCTCGAGCTCATACGGTGGCCGCCAGCTCAGCGACAGCTCGACGCCCGCCCCGGCCTCCTCGACCGCCCCCCGTCGCAGCGCCGACGGCGGTCGCCCGTACAGGGCCTGAAAGGTCTCATTGAAGCGCCGCACACTGCCAAAGCCCGAGGCCAGCGCCACCTCGGCCATCGGCAGGCGCGTCTGGTGCAACAGCGCCTTGGCCAGTCGCACCCGCCGGGTCTGGGCTACCGCCACGGGCGAGGCCCCCAGATGGGCCCGGAACAGCCGCCTCAGATGCCGCTCGCCCATGCCCAGCCGGTCGGCCAGCCGTTCCAGCCCGCCCTCGTCCAGCGCGCCTTCATCGATCATCTGCAGGGCCCGGCTGACCGTATTGGCCGTCCCGCGCCAGGCTCCGCCGGTCGCCACCTCCCCGCGCCAGGCCGAATAGTCCGGCGCCGTTTCGGGCCGACAGCGCAGACAGGGGCGATAGCCCTTCGCCTCGGCCTCGGCGGGGCTGGCGACAAATTCGACATTGCCGAACAGGGGCGTCCGCGCCGGACAGACCGGACGGCAGTAGATGCCCGTCGTCTTCACACAGGTATGAAACCGCCCGTCGAACCGGGCATCGCGCGCCACGACCGCGCGGTAACAGGCTTCAGCCGACAGGGGGGGCGGGGCGTCCATGCCGCGAACCTTGCCCCGGACCTCCGTCCATGTCTCGCGGTTTTCGGACTCAGACCTTCGTCAGCCTCAGGTCCTGATAGTCATAGCTGAAGTCGATGTCGGGGCTGACGCCCTTGACCGTGGCCCGCACCGGCTGACCATCCTCGAGCTCGAAGGTCACGAACGCGTCCTCCTCCCGCTTGTCGGGGAAGCGGGTGCGGAAGGTCTCGCCGTCATAGGGCTCCAGCGGCCCCTGCAGCGCCGGATTGTGGGTGAAGCGCAGCCACAGCTGCACATCGCGCCGTTCGATGACGATGTCCCCGTACCAGGGATCGCGCCAGGTCCCGGCATAGGCCGACAGCGGCAGGGAGGGGGCCGCCCCCGCCGCCTGTTTCGCGTCGATCTCGACAGCGGCGGCCAGCGACCGCTCGGTCGACTGGGCCAGATAGGTCTGGCTGTCGGCGATCCAGTCAAAGCCGGTCTTGTCCATGACGATGTCGGCGATGCCGCTGCGCAGGGCGCGCAGCAGATAGCTCTCTTCGGCATTCGAGAAGATCGAGAAGCCGGCATTCCGGCCGGGCAGCAGCACCGTCGCGGAAATCCCGCCGGGCGAGCCGCCGCCGTGGCTGATCAGGCGCTCGCCGCGATAGTCCTGCACCGCCAGACCCATGGCATAGGTCGAGGCGATCGACCGTCCCGGCAGTTCTGCCGTGGGGCCGGGCGAAGAGGAACTGATGATGTTCGGCCGCACCATCTCGCGCGCCGAGGCTTCCGAGAACAGCTGCGTCCCGTCCGCCAGCTTGCCGTCGGCCAGCCGCACCGCGATCCATTTGGCCCAGTCGTGCGGCGTGGAGCAGATGCCGCCCGCCGCCGCGGCGGAATCCCAGTTCCAGACCTCGGCGATGCTGTCGGCAATCCGCGTCATCTCGCCCTGATAGCGCAGGGGCGGTCCGATCCGGCCGTGCGGCAGGGCCGACGTCGCCGGATCGGCCAGGGTCGCCATCGGCACCGTCTCCGTCATGCCGACCCGGTCCAGAATGCGCGTCTGGACAAAGTCCTCCCACGCCATGCCCGAGACCGCAGCCAGCACCTCGCCCGCCACCACGAACATCAGGTTGCAGTAATGGTACCGCGCCCGGAACTGGTCCTCGATCGGCACATGAGGGATGGCGGCCATGACCTCGGCCCGCGTCCGGTCGCTGTTCGGCCAGAACAGCAGGTCCCCGGCCCCCAGCCCGAAGCCGGCCCGGTGGCTCAGGGTGTCGCGCACCGTGATCCGCTCGCCGATGAACGGGTCCGACAGGGTAAAGCCGGGCAGATAGGTCCGCACCGGCTCGTCCCACTTCACCTTGCCCTCATCGACCATCATGGCCAGGGCGGCGGCAGTGACATTCTTGGTGTTCGACGCAATGGCGAACAGGGTGTGTTCATCGGCGCGCCCCGGACGGTCCATGGCCTTGACGCCATAGCCGCGGGCAAGCAGCGCCTCGCCGTCCTTGACCAGTGCAATCCCCAGCGCCGGCTGATCCGGAAAGGCCGCCATGCAGCGGATCACATAGGCATCGACCGCAGCGGCCAGCTCCGAATGGTCCCGGGCCGCGTCCTGCGCCCAGGCCTTCAACGGCAGGGCCGCTGCCCCCGCACCGGCAAACAGCGCCGACCGACGCGACAGGGACAGGCTCATGGGGGCACTCCTTGGCAAGGCGCGAACGCTAGCCCGGCCGGTAGGCCTTCGCTAGCCCCGTCGCCAGCGCTCCAGCGCGTCGAGGATCTCGGCCTCGATCTGGGCACGGGTAAAGCCCGTCAGGTCATGCCGCCGGCCGTCCTGTCCCCGCCCGGTCAGCCGCCATTCGCTGGCCCGCCGCCCTTCCGGGGCGTTCAGGGCAGAGAAGGCCGGCAAGGCCCGCGAGGTCGCCATCAGGGACCAGCGGAAATCCGACCAGCCGGGATGATGAACCGCCAGCTCGGCCCCGTCCTCACCGTGAACCACCTCGGCGGTCTCCATCCCCTCGACCGTCAGCGCAGCGGCCACCGCCTGCATGGCCGGCAGGCCCTGACGTTCGATCTGACGGTCGATATCCTTCCGGCGGGCGGGCGACAGGATGCGCTTGACCCGCTCGGCCAGCGGGGGCGCCTCGGTCTCGATCTCGCGACCGGCGACATCGGCATACATCTGCCGGATCAGGCCTACACTCAGCGCGATCATGATGATGGCAAAGGGCAGGGCGGCCACGAGGGTCGCGGCCTGCAGGGCCCCCAGCCCGCCTGCCAGCAGCAGAAGCGCCGCCGCCAGTCCCTCCAGCGAGCACCAGTAGACGCGCTGCCAGCGCGGCGTCTCGTCTGCCCCGCCCGACGCGATCGTGTCGATCACCAGCGAGCCGGAGTCGGCACTGGTCACAAAGAAGACCGCCACCAACAGCACCGCCAGCGTCGAAGTGATCGCCGTGCCCGGCAGATACTCCAGGAACCGGAACAGGGCCGTCGACAGGTCCGTCTGCACCGCCTGGGTGATGGCTCCGGCCGCCACACCCATGTCCAGCGCGATGGCCGTATTGCCGAACACGGTCATCCACAGAAAGGTGAAGCCGGTGGGCACCAGCAGCACGCCCATGGCGAACTCACGCACCGTCCGCCCGCGCGAGATGCGGGCGATGAACATGCCGACAAACGGCGACCACGCAATCCACCAGGCCCAGTAGAACAGGGTCCAGTCCGCCATCCAGCCACGCGGCTCATAGGCATAGAGGTTGAAGGTCCGCTCGAAGAAGTGGTCCAGATACAGGCCGAAATTCTGGACGAAGGCCTTCAGCAGAAAGCCGGTCGGCCCGGCGATCAGGACAAACAGCATCAGGCCGACGGCGATCACCAGATTGAGCTCCGACAGGCGTCGCACGCCCCGGTCCAGCCCGGTCAGCACCGACACGGTCGCCGCCGCCATGACCAGGGCGATCAGTCCCACCTGAATCCACGGCCCGGTCGACAGGCCGGTCAGATAGTTCAACCCGCTGTTGATCTGGGCCACGCCCAGACCCAGCGAGGTGGCGATCCCGAACAGCGTCCCGCAGATGGCAAAGATGTCCACCGCATCGCCGATTGGACCGTTGATGCGTCGGCCCAGCAACGGATGCAGCCCCGACCTCAGGGTCAGCGGCAGGCCCTTCCGGTGCGCGAAATAGGCCAGGCTCAGCCCGACCACGGCATAGATGGCCCAGGCGTGCACCCCCCAGTGGATGAAGGTGATGACCATGCCCTCGCGCGCGGCGGCGAAGGTGCCCGGCACGGCGTCGGGCGGCGCGGCATAGTGCTGGACCGGCTCGGCCACAGCGAAATACATCAGGCCGATGCCCATGCCCGCCGCGAACAGCATGGCCAGCCACGACAGATAGGGGAAGTCCGGCTCGGCGTCGTCCGGGCCCAGCTTCAGCCGGCCCGTCGGCCCCATGGCCAGCACCAGCACCACCAGCAGGAAGCCGGCTACGCCCGCGACATAGAACCAGCCGAAGGTGTCGATCACCCAGTCCTGGGCGTGGCCGAAGGCATAGTCCGACGCGCCCGGCGCGAGCAAAGCGGCCGCCAGCAGCAGGCCGATGATCAGGCTGGCGCCCCAGAAGACGCGCGGGTTCATTCGTGACTTGAGCATGGGAGGTAAGCGTGACCGCTGGCCCCGGGTTCCTCACCCCCCGGCCTTTGTGCCAAGGCAGGAGCGTGGGGGAACCATGATGCGCACATCTGACATCGCTGTGGTGGGGGCCGGGCCGGCGGGGCTGGCGGTGGCGACCCTGCTGGCGCGCGCCGGCCACCGCGTCATCCTCCATGAACGCTTCGATCAGGCCGCCCCCGTGGGCGCCGGCTTCATGCTGCAGCCCACCGGTCTGGCGGTGCTCGACGCCATGGGGTTGAGCGCAGAGGTCGAGGGCCTGGCCCAGCCCATCGACCGGCTGTTCGGGCGCGAGGCCCGGCGCGGGCGGATCGTTCTGGACGTCGGCTATGCAGCCCTGTCGCGTCCCCGGCGGGCGCTGGGGGTGCACCGCGCCACCCTGTTCCACGTGCTCCATCGCGCCGCCCTCGACGCCGGGGTGATCGTCGAGACCAATCGGGAAATCGTCGGCGCGAACGCGGGCCGCCTGACCGATGCCGCCGGTCGCATCGGCCCGGCCTTTGATCTGGTCATCGATGCGTCAGGGGCCCGCTCGGCGATCGCCGCATCGCTTGGTGCCGGGCGGCGCGAGCTGGCCTATGGGGCGCTGTGGGCCACCGTCCCCTGGCCCGGTGCGCCCTTCGATCCCCATGCGCTGGAGCAGGTCTATCGTGGCGCCGAAAAGATGATCGGCGTCCTGCCCGTCGGTCGCCAGCCCGGCAAGGACCAACCGCTCGCCACCTTCTTCTGGAGCCTCAAGACCGCCGCCCATGCCGACTGGCGGGCCGCCGGGCTCGATGTCTGGAAGGCCGAGGTGCTGAGCCTCTGGCCCGAGGTCGCGCCGGTGCTCGACAGCCTGACCGACCCCGACCAGCTGACCCTCGCCCGCTATGGCCACCATACGCTGGCCCGCCCCGTCGCCGACCGGCTGGCCGTGATCGGCGACGCCGCCCATTCGACCAGTCCCCAGTTGGGGCAGGGGGTCAATATGGGCCTGCTGGATGCCCTGGCCCTGTCGCAGGCGCTGGCAGAGCATGCCGAGCTTGATCGGGCGCTGGCCGCCTACGCTGCCACCCGTCGCTGGCACATCCGCCTCTATCAGGCGCTCAGCCTCGGCTTCACCCCCTTCTATCAGGCCGACGGACGGCTGCTGCCCTGGGTGCGCGACCATGTGCTGGGCAAGCTGGCCCGCCTGCCGCTGGCCGACCGCCTGCTGGCCGCCACCGTCTCGGGCCTGCTGCTCGACCCGCGGCCCCGGGCGCTGGATCGCCCCGGGGACCTGCGCTAATCATCGTCCATCGCAGGAGGGATCATGTCCGGCTTTCGTTACACTGCCGCAGTTCTGGCCGCTGCCCTTGTCCTGATCCCGGCTGTCACCGCGCGGGCTCAATCCGCTGACACGGACCGGGCGCCGAGATTTCCGGGTGTCTATCGCTATGTCGGGATCATGGACGGCTTCCATCTGCTCGAGAGCTGCGTCGAGCGCTGGACACTCTGGGCAGACGGCACCTTGCTTCTCGAGAGCGGTGCCTCGGTCAGCCGGGGGCGCTGGTCTGTCGACAAGGATGCGGATGACCTGGACTGGCTCACGGTCAGCGAGCAGGTGCCGAACGGCGAGCGTGATTGCAGCGGGGGCGTCACGCCCTCCGATCTCGAACCGATCCGCCATCACGTGGTCGTCATGAACAGCGGCGACTTTCAGATTTGTCTGGTGCCGCGCCGGCTGGCCGATGGCTCGTCCGTTCAGGGCCCCTGCCTCTATGCCCTGCGCCGGGAGGGGGATGCGCCTGCGAAAGAGGGTGTTTCGCCCTAGCGCGTCTCCCACGCCATCCACAGCGCGACCAGCAGGATACCGCCGCCCATCACGCCGCGTGCCAGCGGCCCCTCCAGCCGCCGCAGCAAGGGACCGCCGGCGCCCGCGGCGCTGACCACGATCACCGCGTGGATGGCGGTCGCCACCGCCAGATGCAGCCCGCCCAGCGTCAGCGCCTGCGCCACCGTCGAGCCCGCCCCGGGCCGGATGAAGGTCGGCAGCAGGGCCGAATAGAAGACCGCCGCCTTGGGATTGAGCAGATTGGCCGCCAGCCCCTTCAGGAACAGGTCGCGGCGCCGTCCCTCGACCGCCTCTCCCGCCGTGGTGTCCGCCCCCCGCCACGCCTCCCACGCCAGCCAGATCAGCCAACCCACGCCGGCCCAGCGGATGATCTGGAACAGCCAGGGCCACTGGATCACCAGTGTCGCCACCCCGACCACGGCGGCCAGCATCCACACCGCCAGCCCCAGCGTCACCCCGGCCACGGCCGCCAGCGCCGCCATCTGCCCCCGGCCCGCCGCGATCAGGGCCAGCCAGCCCATGTTCGGCCCGGGCGTCAGCTCGACCAGCGCCACCGCCACCAGAAACGGCAGGATCACGGCGGGATCAAACAGGGACAGCAGGGGCATGGGCGGGGATCTCCGGTCGCCTGCATAGCGGCTGCGCAGACCGGCGTCCCCCTCCCTTGCGTTGCGGATCGGCCACACCCATTTCGGGGGTGACCGGCTGGCGTGTCGCTTGCATCAAGGGCAGCGGGCCGGATCTGCCTGATCCAGGGGATGACCACAGATGAACCTCGACCTCTACTCCGACCGCGCCAAATCCGCCGTTCAGGCCGCCCAGTCGCTGGCGCTGGCCCGCCGGCATCAGCAGTTCGCGCCCGAACACCTGCTCAAGGTGCTGCTGGAGGAGCGCGACGGCCTCGCCCGCAATCTGATCACGGCCGCCGGCGGCGATGCCGCCAAGGCCGAGCGCGCCGTC
>JAHJYN010000197.1 GCA_018826885.1 Alphaproteobacteria bacterium
CCGGTCCGGGGTCCGTCACGATCCGGAGATCGCCCGTTACCCTGGATCCGAGAGCCGGACCGGTTCGCCTTGAGCCCCGGGTCTCCCCGGATTTCCGCGCTGCCGTGTCCCTCGGCCTGTTGACGTTCCGACGAAATCCGCTATTCGGCAAGCGCCCGAAATGCCCGCCCTGTGGGGATTTCAGCCCCGCATGGTGGACAAGTCGGGGACAGTCTGTGGGCGGTTGCAAATAGCCTCGGAAAATCCGTGAATTGATCTGTCCACAGATTCCGGATCAGCCTTCGAGCGCGGCCTTCTTCTCTTCCAGTTCCAGCCATTCGACCTCGATCGCCTCGAGCTGGGCGCGGGCGCGGGCGGCGTTGGCCATGGCCCGGTCAAAGGCTTTCGGGTCTCGGGCGTAGAGATCCGGATCGGAGAGGGTGGCGTCGTGGCGGGCGATGTCGGCGGGCAGGGTTTCCATCAGCCCCTCGATCTCCTTGAGCCGGTGGGCGTCCTTGAACGACAGCTTGGCCGGCTTCTTCGGCGCCGCAGGGGCGCTGACGCTGGCGGGGGCCGGGGCAGCCGAGCGCCGTTCCGCCTCGGCGTCCTGGGGGCGCTGGTGGGTGCCGGGCTGAAGGAAGCCGGGGTTCTGTCGGATGAAGTCGGTCCAGCCGCCGGGCGTCTCGACGATGTCGCCGCGCCCGTTCATGGCGATGGTCGAGGTGGCGAGGCGGTCGACGAAATCGCGGTCGTGGCTGACCAGGATCAGGGTGCCGTCATAGGTCTCGAGCAGCTCTTCCAGCTTGTCGAGGGTGTCCATGTCGAGGTCGTTGGTCGGTTCGTCGAGGACCAGCATATTGGCGGGCTTGGCCAGCGCCCGGGCCAGCAGCAGGCGGTTGCGCTCGCCCCCCGACAGGGTCGAGATCGGCTGGCGCAGCTGGCCCTCCTGGAACAGGAAGTCCTTGGCATAGGCGGCGACGTGTTTGGACACGCCGCGCACGAGGATGGAGTCGCCGCCGCCGGGGGTAAGGGCGTCCCACAGGGTCATGTCGGACTTGAGCCCCTCGCGCGACTGGTCGAGGTAGACGGGCTCCAGATTGGCGCCCAGCCGGACGGTGCCGGTGTCGGGGGCCAGTTCGCCCAGCATGATCTTGACCAGTGTGGTCTTGCCCGCGCCATTGGGACCGACGATGGCCAGCCGGTCGCCGCGGACGATGCGGGTGGTGAAGGGTTTGATGACCGTGCGCTCGCCGAAACCCTTGGAGATGCCCTTGAGGTCGGCGACCAGCTTGCCCGAGGTGGCGCCGGAATCGACGCCGAGGTGGAGGTCGCGCGGCACGTCCCTGAGCCGCTCTGCGCGTTCGGCGCGGAGGGCCGCCAGAGAGCGGGCGCGGCCCTCGTTGCGGGTGCGGCGGGCGGTGATGGAGCGGTAGAAGGTCTCGGTCTCGCGCTCGATGGTCTTCGACAGGCGGCGCAGGGACTCGGCCTCTTCCTCGGTGACCTTGGTGGCCCATTCGTCGAAAGCGTTGAAGCTCTTGTTCAGGCTGCGGACTCGTCGGCCTTCCAGCCAGTGGCAGGTCTGGGTGACGCGATTGAGGAAGGCGCGGTCGTGGCTGACCACGAGAATGGCGCAGCGGGCCGAGATCAGCTCTTCCTCGAGCTTTTCGATGGCGAGGATGTCGAGGTGGTTGGTCGGCTCGTCGAGGAGCATCAGGTCGGGCTCCTCGGCGAAGGCCTTGGCCAGGGCGGCGCGGCGGATTTCGCCGCCCGACAGGTTGACCGCCGGCTTGGCCGGGTCGAGGCCGAAGGTGGCGAGCCAGGACTCCGCCGTCCACGGCTCGGCCTCTCCGGAGGTGGCGTAGTCGAGCAGGGTCTCACCGGTGATGACCGGTTCCTGGGGCACATTGGCAAAACGGATGCCGGACTGGATGGCGCGCTCGCCCGAGTCCGGCTCGACCTGGCCCATGATGATCTTCATCAGGGTGGATTTGCCGGCGCCGTTCCGCCCGACCAGACAGGCGCGGGTGCGCGGCTCGATCGCGATGTCGACGCCCTCGAACAGGGGACGGGGGCCGTCCTGGAGACGGACATCCTTGAGGGCAACAAGAGGGGGGCGCGCAGCCATGGTGATACCTGGATCCTCCCCAGCGTAGCGGGGGAGGGGGACCACGCAAGGCGTGGTGGAGGGGGCGGAAACGAGGGCTGACTTAAGGGGTTCGGTCGGGAGTTTCCACCCTAGTCTGCCTCTAGCCGCCCAAGAATATGCTCCGCCGCAGCATCGGGATCGCGCAGAACATCTGATGCGGGAATACGCAGCGTCCTGATACCGAGCTCCTGCAGCTGAGTGTCGCGCCTTGCGTCCTGTTCAGTTGTAGAGTCGTGCTGGAGGCCATCGACCTCGACCGCCAAAGACGCCCTGGCGCAATAGAAGTCGAGAATGAACGGGCCCACTGGATGCTGACGACGAAAGCCGCGCCCCCGGAGCCGCTGCCAGAGGAGAACTTCAGGCAGAGACATTTTCCGACGGAGACGGCGTGCACGTTTCTGGGTAAGAACCGGGGCTCTCATGGATCAGTTAGTGCACGCTTTCGCCCCCACCACCACTCCGTGGTCCCCCTCCCCCGTTTCACGGGGGAGGATCAGATGAAGCCCTTCTGGGAAACGAAGACCCTGGAACAGATGTCGCCCGAGGAGTGGGAGGCGCTGTGCGACGGGTGCGGGCTGTGCTGTCTGGTGCGGTTCGAGGATGAGGACACGGGCGAGGTCGTGCCGACCAAGGTGCACTGCAAGCTGTTTGATCCGAAGACCTGTGCCTGCTCCAACTATGCCGAGCGGGAGCAGCATGTGCCGGACTGTATCAAGCTGACGCCCGGAAATGTGGCGCAGCTGGGGTGGATGCCGTTGTCGTGCGCCTATCGCCGGCTGGCCGAGGGGCGGGGCCTGGCGGACTGGCACCCGTTGGTGTCGGGGAACCCCGAGACCGTTCATTCGGCCGGCGTTTCAATCCGGGGACAGACGATCTCCGAACTGGCGCTGGACGAGCCGGAGGACGCCCTGGCCTATGAGGCGCCGGAATGGATGGCCGAACGCGGGGCCGGGTCCCGCCGGTAACCAATATTTCGCTATTCGATCCGATGTTTGCGGCATGGGAGTGAAACGCCGCAAGAGCGCCTCGGTGATGATGGACGGTTCAGGGCTGGAGGGCCCGTTGGACCGCCTGACGGCATTGGCGTGCACCCTGTTCGACATGCCGCACGCGGTGATTTCCGTTGTGAACGGGGACCAAGCCCTGTTCCGCGCCAATATCGGCCTCGACCAGAATGCCATGGCGCGCGACCAGAGCGCGTCGAACATACTGGTCGGCATGGGACCGGGAGCGACGTTGGTTGTCCACGATTCCCACTTGCACCCGACGCTGAAGAATCATCCGATGGTCACCGGCCACCCGCGCCTGCGCTTCTTTGCCGGGACGACCATCAGCGACAGCCGGGGCAAGGCCATCGGCGCCGTGGGCGTTATGGATGTGAAGCCGCATCCGGACTTTGACGAGCGCCGGGTCGCGGATCTGGCCCAGATCGGTCGGCTGGCCGCCGAGTTTCTGGAACAGGCTGAGCTGAGCCGGGGACAGAGGGAGCGTCTGGAGCTGCTGAAGCTGGCCGAGGAAGTGTCCGGCGTCGGCCATTGGCGCTTCGACATTGAGTCCGGTGAGGTCACCTGGTCGGATGAAGTCTACCGGATCCACGGTCTGACGCCCGGCGAGATCGATCCGCGCTACGAGAATGTGCTGGCCTATTATCATCCCGACGATGCCCCCGTTGTGGCAGAGGCGGTCCGGAGGGCCTTGCAGACCGGCGAGGGCTATCAGTTCCGCCTGCGGCTGAGGCCTCCGGGACGCGGAGAGCGGCTGGTCGACGCCAAGGCGAAAGTTGAGCAGGACGAGCACGGTCGCACGATCGCGATCTTCGGCGTCTTCCAGGATGTCACCGACAGTGTCGAGGTTCATGAGCGCGTTGCCCGCAGCGAGGAGCGCTATCGACTGCTGACTGAACGGACCAGCGACATCATTGCAGTGTTCTCTGTCGATGGCACCTTCCGCTATGCCTCGCCGGCCATAACCCGGCTGATGGGCTGGGAACCAGAGGAGCTGATCGGGCGCCGGACCTGGGATGTGATTCATCCCGAAGACCACGCTCAGGTGAAACAGGCCTATGCCGACTTCTTTGCCGCCGGGCCAGGCTCGCCCTCGCCTCAACTGAGGTATCGCGGTCTGCACAAGGACGGGAGTTATCGCTGGCTGGATGCCCATCCCAGCATCCTGTGGGACGAAGACGGGCGACCGATCGAAATCCAGGACAATGTTCGCGACGCCACCGCCACCAAGCGGCTGGAAGACGATCTGATGGCGGAGCGGGACCGCGCCGAGGCGGCTGCGCGGGCCAAGACCGAATTCCTGGCCAATATGAGCCATGAGCTGCGAACGCCGCTGACCAGTGTGATCGGCTTTGCCGGCCTGCTGAAACAGTCGAAGGACCTCGGAGCCGACCAGCGTCGCTATGTCGACCGGATCGCCACCTCGTCCGATGCCCTGCTGGGCGTGATCAACGACATTCTCGACTATTCCAAGCTGGAGGCCGAGGCGGTCGGGCTGGATCCGCTGGCCTTTGACCCGCGCGGCATGATCGCGGGCACGGTCGGGATCGTGGAAAGCCAGTGCGAGGCCAAGGGGCTGACGCTGGTCCAGACCATTGCGGACGACGTGCCGGCCGGCCTGATGGGCGACGAGGGCCGTCTGCGACAGGTGACGCTGAACCTGTTGTCCAATGCCGTGAAGTTCACGGGGCAGGGGCAGGTGACGGTGGCGGCGACCTATGCCGAGGGTCGGCTGCGGGTGGCTGTCACGGATACCGGTATCGGCATCAGCGCAGAGAAGGCGGCGACCCTGTTCCGACGGTTTGTGCAGGCCGATGCCTCGACCACGCGGACGTTCGGCGGGACCGGACTGGGCCTGGCCATTTCGCGCCGGCTGATCGAGATGATGGGGGGTGCGATCGGCGTCGACAGCCAGCCGGGGGCCGGTTCTACCTTCTGGTTCGAGGTGCCTCTGGTGGCGGCGGATCCGGGACAGGACGCCCAAGGCTCGGACGGGGATGCGGCGGTGGATGCCGGCTTGCGGATTCTGATGGCCGACGATGCTGCCGCGAACCGGGAGCTGGTCGCGGCCATTCTGGGGGGCATGGGTCTGTCGCTGGACGGGGTCGAGAACGGCGCCGAGGCGGTCGAGGCCGTACGCCGTGGCGGCTATGATCTGGTGCTGATGGATGTGCATATGCCGATCATGGACGGCCTGATGGCGACGCGCGAAATCCGGGCCATGGCCGGGGGACCGGGTCAGACGCCCATCATCGCCCTGACCGCCAATGTGCAGCCGGAACAGGTTCGGCTGTGCCATGAGGCCGGTATGGACGCCCACGTCGGCAAGCCGATCCAGGTGGCCGAACTGATGGCCACCATCAGCCGTGTGCTGGGCGCATGCGAAGCCCCCGAGGATATTGCAGCGGCAGGCTGAGACGCCCTGATGTGAGCCCTCGGCACATGAAGTCTCACAAAAACAGAGCGATACCTATTTATCGGAGCGACTTGCGCGCCTGAGGACGCTGGTCGGCTAGAGTTCATCCATGGCCGGGAACAGGGATGCAGGGGCGGAACGCTGGAGCCGGAGGCAGTTTGAACTGCTGGCCGTCCAGACCGATCGCGTGATGGATTTATTGCCACAGGTCGAACTGGACCCGGCCGATGTGGCGGGGCTGGATCGCTTTGCGCGGCTGGTGACGAATGTGGCGCGCGCCAGCAAGGCGGTGGCCGCGCTGGCGAGCCCGCCTGCCCGGTCCCGGACCCCGGTCGAGGACGTGGAAGAGGGCGACGCAGACGGTGACATCGACGATCCCGCCACGGAGGCCGCGCTTCGGGCCGAACTCCAGTCCCGCATGGATCACCACCGGGCCGCGCTGGAACGCAAGCGCATGGCGCGAGGGATTGTCGCTGGCGGAGACGCGGGATGCGATCGACGCGATGCCCCGCCTGCACGACCATCAGATTGCCGAGGAGACGGACTGGTCGACCTGGGTGCTGCTGGGCGGTCGGGGGTCGGGCAAGACCTTTGCGGGGGCGTGGTGGCTGAGCGAACAGGCCCGGACGGATGGACAGGTTCTGGCGCTGGTGGGACCGGCGCTGCACGATGTGCGCGAGGTGATGATCGAGGGCCCGTCGGGCCTGAGGGCCATGGGCGAACAGGGCCACAGGCCGGTCTGGGAAGCGAGCCGGCGGCGGCTGCGGTGGCCCAATGACTCGGTGGCCTATGCCTATTCGGCGGAGGACCCGGACGCGCTGCGGGGGCCCCAGTTCCACGCCGCCTGGGTCGATGAATTCTGTGCCTGGAGGAATCCCGAGCGGACGCTGAGCACGCTACGGTTTGCGCTGAGACGGGGGACCGATCCACGTCTGGTAATCACGACCACGCCGCGTCCGATGGTGGCGCTGAGACGGTTGGTGGCCGAGCCTGGCGTCGAGGTCAGCCGGGCGGGCACACAGGTCAATGCGGCCAATCTGGCGCCGGGCTTTCTGGGCCATCTGAGGCGACTTTATGCCGGGACGCGGCTGGAGGCACAGGAGCTGGAGGGGCAGATCGTCGAGACCGACGGCGCCCTGTTCCGGGCCGAGGATCTGGCACGAGCCAGGGGGGCGCGTCCGGTCGAGCTGGACCGGGTGGTGGTGGCGGTGGATCCGCCCGCGACGGCCCATGGTGATGCCTGCGGGATTGTGGTGGCGGGGCGTCGGGACCGGACGGCCTATGTGCTGGCCGATGAGACGGTACGCGGCCTGTCGCCCGCGGCCTGGGCGGGGGTTGTTGCCTCAGTCGCCCGGCGCGAGGGGGCCGAAGCGGTGATCGCCGAGGTCAATCAGGGCGGGGATATGGTGCGGACCCTGCTGGTTCAGGCAGGCTGCGCCTGTCCGGTGCGGTCGGTGCATGCGACGCGTTCGAAGCGGGCGCGGGCCGAGCCGGTCGTGGCGCTGTATGAACAGGGACGGGTGGTGCACTGCGCCGCCCTGCCCGCGCTGGAAGAAGACCTGATGGCGCTGGGAAGCGGCGAAGGCGGGCCCAGCCCGGACCGCGCCGACGCCCTCGTGTGGGCCATCACCCATCTGATGCTGGAGCCGCGGGGCGAACCGCGCCTGCGGTCCCTCTGAGGCGGGCCGCTCCGGGCGTCGCCGAATGACACCGAGTACGAAGGAGAATGCCATGGACTGGTCCCGCTGGCGCCTGCGCCGGGGCACGACCTTCGTGCCCGAAACCAAGGACAGCCGGACAGGGCCGCTGATCGCCCTGACTGGCGGCGGGCGGCCGCGCTGGACGCCGCGCGACTATGCCGAGCTGGCGCGCGAGGGGTTCGGCAAGAATCCGGTCGCCTATCGCGCCATCCGCATGATTGCCGAGGCGGCGGCGTCGGTGCCGTTGGCGGTGTTTGACGGCGAGGTCCGGTGTCGGGACCACGGACTGGCGCAGCTGCTGGAGCGGCCCAATCCCGAACAGTCGGGGGCGGCGTTTCTGGAGGGCCTGTATGGTGCGCTGCAGACGGCGGGCAATGCCTATGTCGAGGCCGCGGGCGACGGGGGCGAGGGCCTGCCGGAGGAGCTGTGGTCGCTGCGCCCCGACCGGGTCAAGGTGGTGCCCGGCCGACATGGCTGGCCCGAGGCCTATGACTATGGCCTGGCGGGGCGGTCGGTGCGGATCGGGCGGGAGCCGGACGGCTGGATGCCGGTGATGCATCTGAAGTTGTTTCACCCGACCGACGACCACTATGGCTTTTCCCCGCTGGAGGCCGCGGCCTTTGCCATCGATGTGCACAATGCCTCGGGGGCCTGGAACAAGGCGCTGCTGGACAATGCGGCGCGGCCCAGTGGCGCGCTGGTCTATGCCAGCCGGGACGGGGAGCGGCTGACCACGGAACAGTTCGAGCGGCTGAAGGCCGAGCTGGGCGAGGCCCATGCGGGGTCCGCCAATGCCGGGCGGCCGCTGTTGCTGGAAGGGGGGCTGGACTGGAAGCCCATGAGCCTGACGCCCGCCGAGATGGACTTCATCGCCGGCAAGCATGCGGCGGCGCGCGAGATCGCTCTGGCGTTCGGGATTCCGCCGCAGCTGCTGGGGATTCCGGGGGATGCGACCTATGCCAACTATCGCGAGGCCAATGTCGCCTTCTGGCGGCAGACGGTGGTGCCGCTGGTGCGCAAGGCCGCCGCAGCCCTGACCGCCTGGCTGTCGCCGCGCCTGCCCGGATGCCGGATCGAGGCCGATCTGGAGGCGGTGCCGGCCCTGTCACCCGAGCGCGATGCCCTGTGGGCCCGGCTGAATGCCGCGACCTTCCTGACCGAGGATGAGCGTCGGCAGATGGCGGGGGTCGGCAAATGAGCGGCGAGTTGAGGAAGGCGGCGCTGGCGCTGGGGGCCATGCTGGTGCTGCAGACGGTCAGCGGCCTGATCTGGGCCGGAGGGGCGGCGGCGCGCATTGCGACGCTGGAGGCCCGGGTGGGCGAGCAGCGGCTGGTGGCCGAACGGCTGGCCCGGCTGGAGGAACAGAGCCTGGCCACGCGCCGGGCGGTGGAGCGGATTGAGATCAAGCTGGAGGGCGGGTCGTGATCCTCCCCGGCCAAGCGGGGGAGGGGGACCGCCGGAACGGCGGTGGAGGGGGCGAGCACGGGCAGGCGGTCGGCATGGAATACAAGAGCGCGACTTTGGGCGTTTCGACTGCGTCCGCCCCCTCCACCCCTTCGGGGTCCCCCTCCCCCAGGAATGGGGGAGGATATCTCCGGATCACCGGCTATGCCTCGCTGTGGGGCGTGGCGGATCTGGCGGGGGATGTGGTGGTGCGGGGCGCGTTCGCCGCCAGTGTGGCGCGGCGCGGGCCGGGCGGGGTGCGGATGCTGTACCAGCACGGCGAGCGCACGCCGGTGGGGGTCTGGACCCGGATCGAGGAGGACGACCGCGGCCTGAGGGTCGAGGGGCGGATCCTGGACATCACGCCCGAGGGGCGGATGGCGGCGGCACTGGTGCGGGTCGGGGCGCTGGATGGCCTGTCGATCGGCTTTCGCGCGGTCCGGGCCCGGCGCAACGGGCGGCTGAGGGTGCTGGCCGAGGTGGACCTGTGGGAGGTGTCACTGGTGACCTTTCCCATGCTGCCGGGGGCGCGGCTTCAGTAGGTGCCGCGACGATTTCATCCGCTGCTCAGGTTTCGCTCAGGACGTTCAGGGGGCGCGGGCGCAGGAACGGGGCTCAACTTCGCCCTGGGAGAATGCGGCATGAGCAATGAGACAGTGACGGTGGCGGACGGCCAGACGACCCTTTTGCGGACGGTGATGTGGGGCGGGGCGACCGCCCTTTTGCTGGCGCCGGCGGTGGCCATGCAGTTCACGACCGAGGTGCAGTGGACCCTGTTTGATTTTGCCCTGATGGGGGTGCTGCTGGCCATCGCCTGCGGGGCGGGGGAGCTGGTGCTGCGCGCCTCGGACAGCCTGACGTACAGGCTGGGGGCGGCGGTGGCGATCGGCACGACCTTTGTGCTGGGCGTCGGCAATTTGGCCGTGGGCCTGATCGGGTCGGAGGACAATCCGGCCAATGACCGGGTCTGGGCCGTGCTGGCGGTCGGGGTGGTTGGTGCCCTGATCGCCCGGTTCAGGCCGCGCGGGCTGAGTCTGGTGATGCTGGCGTTGGCCGCCGGACAGGTCGGTCTGGCCCTCTATGCGGAGGCGACGGCGCAGGACCTGCCGCTGCAGGTGACGGTGGTGTTCGTCACCGGCTGGCTGGTCGCGGCGGCCCTGTTCGACCGGGCCGCGCGGGAGGGCCGTGCCTAGGGCAAGTATTCGGCGGGGATCGGCGAGGCCTCGGTTTCGCCGGTCCAGTAGATGCTGAGGATCCACCAGCGTTCGCCGTCGTGCATCAGCTGGAAGCTGTTGATCCCGCGCGCGAAGGGCTCGGGGTCGGCGACCGTGCGACGGCTGTCGTAGGTGGAGAAGACGTGGGCCATGGAGCCGAAGCGGTCGGTGCGGCTGGCGATTTCGCGCTCGTGGAACCCGCCGCGCTCCAGCTGGGGGCCGGCCAGGGTGATGTATTCCTCGGGCGTCCAGACGCGCACGACCATGTCGCCGGCGGGGTTGAGCCCGGTCGGTACCAGACGGGCGGTCGGGTGGAACAGGGAACGGAAGCGGTCCCAGTCGCGGGCCACGCCGGCGTCGCCGGAGATGACCTCATAGACGGCCGCGATGATGGCCTCGGGCGAGGATACATCGGCGGGGTCGGCAACAGGCGCCGTGGCGGTTGCCGGGACCGGGTCCTGGGCGTGAACAACGGCCGGTGACGCCAGCGCGAGGATGAGCGCTGCGGCGAGTGTGGATGCACGCATGAGAATTCCCTCCGTCAGGAGGGTGAGACTGCCGCACCGGGCGGCGGATGGGAAGGCGTATTCCGGACGGCCGGACGCCATCAAGGAGACACCATGAAAGAGACCAAGACCGTGTCGGGTTCGCCCGAGACGCGCGCCGCCATGCATGAAGTCATGGCCGCGTTTGAAGCCTTCAAGGGCGCCAATGATGCGCGGCTGGCGGAGCTGGAGAAGAAGGCGTCGGTCGATACGCTGCTGGAGGAGAAGGTGGCGCGCATCGATGCGGCGGTCGGCTCGGCGCAGGCGCGGCTGGACCGGGCGCTGAGCGAGACGCGGAGGCCGGTGCTTGAGGCCGCCCCCTCCGGCGGCTTTGCCGCCACCTCGCCCCTGAAGGGGGAGGAGACGAAATCGGCGTTTGCGGCCTATATGACGGGCGGGTCGACGGTGGGGCTGGAGCTGAAGGCCGGGTTGTCGTCGGGGCCGAGCTCGGGCGGCTATGTGGTGCCGCCGGAGACGGAGCGGGCCATCGAGCGGCGGCTGATGGCGGGCTCGCCGATGCGCGAGATCGCGACAGTTCGGACGGTGGGCTCGGGGGTGTTCAGAAAGCCCGTCTCGACCGCAGGCGTCGAGGCCGGCTGGGTGGCCGAAACGGCGGCCCGACCCGAGACCGATCCGGCGACCCTGGCGCTGCTGGAGTTCCCCTCGGCGGATCTGTACGCCTGTCCTGCGGCGACCCAGAGCCTGCTGGACGATGCGCTGATCGATCTGGACGAATGGCTGGCCGCCGAGGTCGAGGATGCGTTCTCGGCCCAGGAGACCGAGGCCCTCGTCAATGGCGATGGCACCAACAAGCCGCGCGGTTTCCTCGACTATGATCTGGTCGAGGACGGCGATCAGGCGTGGGGCGAGATCGGCTATGTCGCCAGCGGGGCCGCCGGAGCGTTTCCTGTGTCGAACCCGACCGACCGGCTGATCGACCTGATCTATGCGCCCAAGGCGCTGTACCGGCCGAACGCGCGCTTTGTCATGAACCGCCGCACGGTGGGGACGGTGCGCAAGTTCAAGGACGGGGACGGCAACTATATCTGGCAGCCGGCCCAGCGGCCCGGGGATACAGCCAGCCTGCTGGGCTATCCGGTGACCGAGATCGAGACCATGCCGGACATCGGCGCGGATGCGGCGGCGATCGCGTTCGGTGACTTTCAGCGCGGCTATCTGATCGTCGACCGGGCGGGGGTGCGGGTGCTGCGCGACCCCTATTCGGCCAAGCCCTATGTGCTGTTCTACACGACCAAGCGCGTGGGCGGCGGGGTGCAGAACTTTGATGCGATCAAGGTGATGAAGTTCGCCGCGAGCTGAGGCTCGCAAGGCAGCAGGCACCAGGCAGTAGGCAGTGGGAGCAGCGGCGGGGATCAACCCGACTGCCTGATTCCGACTGCCTGCTGCCTCCCATTTTTGAGGTTCCAAATGACCGCACCGGTGACCCTGGCCGAGGCGAAGGCCTTTCTGCGCGTCGGGCATGACGGCGAGGATGGTCTGATCCAGACCCTGATCGAGGCCGCGCAGGCGCGGATCGAAGGCGAGGTGGATCAGGCGCTGGACGCCGACAGTCCGGCCCCCCTGAGGCTGGCCGTGATGATGCTGGCCCTGATCGCCCATGAGCGGGGGCTGGCGGAGATGACGGCGCAGGCCGTCGAGGCGTGGATCGCGCCCTATCGACCGGTGCGGCTGTGAGCGCGGCCGCGCGGCGGGTGCTGGCAGCGCTGTATGCGGTGGCGGTGGCCGAGACGCCGTATGGCGGGCAGGCCCGGACCTATGAACTGTTGGGCCAGATCTGGCTGGCCCCCGGCAAGGTCGGCGGGCGACGGCGGAGTGGTCCGGACGGCCTGCAGCGGATCGAAACGCGGCGGGTGATGGCGGGGCTGGACCCCCGACTGAATGCCGGCCGGGTGCTGGAAATCGACGGGGTGCGCTGGCGCATCCTGGCGGTGGCGACTGGCCCGGCGGACGCCGACCTTGAGCTGGAGCGGCTGGCATGAGTCATGAGTTGGCCCTGCAGAAGGGCGTTATCGCTCGGTTGAAGGCGGATGCGACGCTGGACGCGCTAATAGGCGGGCGGGTCTGGGACGCGGCGCCGCCGGACGCGGGCTATCCGCATGTGAAGCTGGGACGCAGCCAAAGTCGACCCGTGGCAGGCGGCGGCGGAGCGATGGCGCACCAGCTGACCCTGGTCGTCGCCTCGCGCTTTTGCGGGACGGAGGAGGCGCGGGCGGTGGCGGCGGCGGTGAGGCTGTGCCTGAGCGAGGCGGTGATCGAGGGCGACGGGGTGCGCAGCCTGAAGCTGGAGGTGCCGCTGAGCGATGTCTTTGCCGCCGATGACCGACTGACGACCTGGGCCGTGATCCGCGTGCGCGCGGTGACCCAGGACATCTGACAACCCCAAGACAATCGAGGAGAGTCCCATGGCGGCCCAGAGCGGCAAGGACCTGTTGCTGAAGATCGAGACGGACCCCGACACCTTTCTGACGGTGGCGGGGCTGAGGGCGCGGACGGTGTCGCTGAACGCGCGGGCCGTCGATGTGACCGATGCGGACAGCGCCGGGCGCTGGCGCGAGCTGCTGGCCGGGGCAGGGGTGCGCACGGCGGCCATCGCCGGTCAGGGCATCTTCCGCGATGCGGCGTCGGACGCGCGGATCCGGGAGGCCTTCTTTGCCCAGAGCACCGACCGCTGGCAGGTGATCGTGCCGGACTTTGGCCGCTTGGAGGGGCGGTTCGGGGTCTCGGCGCTGGAATATGCCGGCGAGCATGACGGCGAGGCGAGCTTTGCGCTGAGCCTGGCAAGCGCGGGCGAGCTGACCTTCGAGGCGATCTGATGCGGATGGCCAATGGGGCGCGCGGCGAGGTTCTGGTCGAGCTGGACGGGGCGCCGCGGCGGCTGTGCCTGACGCTGGGGGCGCTGGCCGAGATCGAGACGGCGCTGGCGGTGTCGGGTGTCGAGGGTCTGGTCGAGCGGCTGAGGCGGCCGACGGCGCGGGACCTGATGGCTGTGCTGGCGGCGCTGCTGAATGGCGGCGGGGAGCATGAGCTGGCCGGGCGGCTGGATCGGGCCTCGATCTCTCCGCAGGTCGCCGCCGAGGCTGTGGCGCAGGCCTTTGCCGCCGTGGGCGGAGGCGAGGGATGACAGAGGCCTGGGCGAGCCGGCTGCGGCTGGCGGTCCGGCTGGGCCTGACGCCCGGCGCCTTCTGGAAACTGTCGATCGCGGAATGGCAGGCGCTGACGCGGATGCCGGGTCAGGCGCCGCCGCTGAGCCGCGCGGAATTCGACCGGCTGAGCCGGGACTGGCCTGACGAGGGAGCAAGAGCATGACGGATACCTTTGGCCCGTCGGGGCTGGAGACGGTGCCGCTGGAGGCGGCCGAGGCGGCGGCGGCGCTGGAGAGTCTGAAGGAACCGGCGGAGCGCGCGGCGCGGTCGATCGAGCAGGCCTTTGACCGCGCGGGCGAGAGTCTGGCGGCGTCGCTGACACGGGCGGCGGCGGACGGGGAGATCACGCTTGCGGAGCTGGCGCGGGCGGTGCTGGCGGCGGCCAATTCCGCGGTCGGGACCCTGATGGGCGGTGGCGGTATGGGGCTGGGCGAAGCCCTGGCCAGCGCGGTCGGCGGGCTGTTCTCGGGCACGCGGGCGGACGGGGGACCGGTGATGCCGGGCGGGGCTTATCTGGTCGGCGAGCGCGGACCGGAGGTGTTCCGCCCTGCGCAGGCGGGCGTCGTCGGCGGGGTCGAGGGGCCCGGCATGGTGCTGAATCTGAAGGTCGAAGGCGGGGCGCCAGGACTGCTGCGATCCGAGACGCAGATTGCCCAGGCGCTGGCCCGGGCGGTGGCGCTGGGTGCGCGCCGGTACTGAGGGGGATGCGATGAGTTTTCATGAGGTGAGCCTGCCGGCACCTCTGGCGTTCGGGTCGACGGGCGGAGTCGAGCGGCGGACGGAGGTGGTGACGCTGGCGTCGGGCCATGAGCGGCGGTCGACGCCCTGGGCCAGCGGACGGCGGCGGTATTTGATCGGGGCGGGGCTGAGGTCGCTGGACGATATGGCGGCGCTGACGGCCTTTTTCGAAGCGCGACAGGGGCGGCTGTATGGCTTCCGGTTCCGGGACTTTGCCGACTTCAAATCCTGTGCGCCGGGGGCCGAGCCCGGCCCGGGTGATCAGGTGATCGGAACCGGCGACGGGAGCACGACGCAGTTTCTGTTGGCCAAGGCTTATGGCGGGACGACGCGACGGATCGCCAAGCCGGTCGAAGGGACGGTGCGGGTCGCGGTTGACGGTGTCGAGGCTGTCGGTGGCTGGGACGTCGATCCGAAGACCGGCGAGGTGAGTTTTGATATCGCGCCTGCGGAAGGCGCCGCGATCACTGCCGGCTTCAGGTTCGATACGCCGGTGCGGTTCGATGCGGACCGGCTGGAGATCACGCTGGAGACTTTCGGCAGCGGACGGATGGTGGCCATGCCGCTGATCGAGATCCGGGTCTGAGCCATGCGTGACATTCCCGAAGAGATGGCGGCCCGGCTCGAGTCCGGGGCGGCGGCCCTGTGCCATGCCTGGCGGGTGACGCGGGCGGATGGGGTCGAGCTGGGCTTCACCGACCATGACCGGGCGCTGGTGGTGGATGGCACCGCCTGTTCGCCGGTCGAAGGGTTTGAGGCCGGGGCGCGCGAGGGTGAGGCGGGGTTCGAGCCCGGGAGCCTGACGCTGGCCGGGCATCTGGGCGAGGGCGACGATGCCCTGACCGAGGCGGCCATCGGAGCGGGCCTGTTCGACCGGGCGCGGGTCGAGCTGTGGCGCGTGGACTGGATGCGACCGGACCTGATGGTGCGGCTATGGGTCGGGCGGATCCGCGCCTTGAAGCGCGACGGTGGACGGCTGACGGTCGAACTGGAGGGACCGCTGGCGTTGCTGGACCGGCGGATCGGCCGGACCTATGGGCGGCTGTGCGAGGCACGACTGGGCGATGGCCGGTGCGGGGTGGACCTGGAGGCGCATACCGGTGCGCGTTGCGACAAGCGGTGGGAGACCTGCGTCGGGACCTTTGCCAATGGAGCCAATTTCCGGGGCTTTCCCGACATTCCGGGCGACGATTTTATTGCCGCCCATCCGGTCGATGGAGGCCGGCACGATGGCCGGAGCCGCCGGTGAGGGTGGCCGCGATGGAGGCCGCGAGGGGCTGGGTGGGCACACCCTATCGTCATCAGGCCAGCCTGAAGGGCGAGGGTGCAGACTGTCTGGGTTTGATCCGGGGGGTGTGGCGCGAGGTGATCGGGCCGGAGCCCGAGGTCCTGCCGCCCTATTCGCCGGACTGGGCCGAGGCGGGCGGGGCCGAGACGCTGCTCATGGCGGCGCGGCGCTGGCTGGTCGAGATCGAGTTGGAGGCAGCACAGCCGGGCGATGTGTTGCTGTTCCGCATGCGGGCCGATGTGCCGGTCAAACACTGCGGAATCCTGAGTGAGGCGGGGCCGCCCGAGCCGAGACTGATCCACGCCTATTGGGGGCGGTCGGTGATCGAGAGCTGGATGGGCGACTGGTGGCTGCGCAAGGGGGCGGCGGCCTTCACCTGGCCCGTGCCGACAATCTGAAACGCGAGGAGACAGCATGGCGCAGGCCGTACTGGGAGGGCTGGGGCAGGCGCTGGGCGGCGGCGTGGGGCAGGCCATTGGCCGCGCCCTGGGCGGGATGCTGGACCAGCGGCTGGTGGCCAGCCTGGGACCGGCGCGACAGGTGGGGCCGAGGCT
This sequence comes from Alphaproteobacteria bacterium, assembly GCA_018826885.1. Classification (GTDB taxonomy): domain Bacteria; phylum Pseudomonadota; class Alphaproteobacteria; order Caulobacterales; family Caulobacteraceae; genus Brevundimonas. The sequence continues at coordinate 16,192 of JAHJYN010000197.1, forward strand.
GGAGGCGATCCGGCTGCAGTCCACGGCCGAGGGGGCGCCGATGGCGCTGGTGCTCGGCCGGGCGCGGGTGACGGGTCAGGTGATCTGGGCCGCGCGGTTCTTGGAACAGCGGCACGAGCAGGGTGGCGGAAAGGGCGGGCCGCGCACGGAGTCCTATGCCTATTCGCTGAGCTTTGCCGTCGCGGTCTGTGAGGGGGCGATCGACGGGATAGGGCGCATCTGGGCCGACGGGCAACCGCTGGACCGGGCCGGTGCGACCCTGCGTATCCACCGGGGCACCGAGGACCAGATGCCCGATCCGCTGGTCGAGGCGGTCGAGGGGGTCGGGGCGGCGCCGGCCTATCGCGGGACGGCCTATGTGGTGTTCGAGGACCTGCCGCTGGCGGCGTTCGGCAATCGCGTGCCGCAGCTGGCGTTCGAGGTGTTTCGGCGGCCGGCGGGCGGGGCGGCGGCGCTGGAGGACCGGCTGGAGGGGGTATGCCTGATCCCCGGAGCGGGGGAGTTCGTGCTGGCCACCGAGCCTGTGTTGCGGCGTGCAAGCCTGATCCGGACCGAGGTTGAGAATGTGGCCTCGGCCGAGGGGCGGCCGGACCTGATCGTGTCGCTGGACCAGCTGACGGCGGCCTGTCCGAACCTGAAGCGGATCAGTCTGGTGATCGGCTGGTTCGGCGATGATCTGAGGGCCGGGCACTGCAGGATCCGACCGGGGGTGGAGCGGCGCGACAAGCCGACGGTGCCGCTGGACTGGTCGGTGGCCGGGCTGGACCGGGCGACGGCGCATCTGGTCAGCGAGGTCGGCGGGGCTCCGGCCTATGGCGGGACGCCTTCGGACGGCGCCGTGCGGCAGGCGGTGGCGGAGCTGAAGGCCCGGGGGCTGGAGGTGACGCTATACCCGTTCGTCTTCCTGGACATACCGCCGGGCAATGGGCTGAGCGATCCGTATGGCGGGGCGGAGCAGGCGGCCTATCCCTGGCGTGGACGGATCGTGGCTGAAAGTCCGGCGACGGCGGGGGCCGATGTCGCGGCGGTGTTCGGCGCGGAAGACGGATGGGGCCTGCGGCGACTGGCGCGCCACTATGCGGCACTGGCGGCGGAGACGGGGGCCGACGGCCTGCTGATCGGGTCGGAGATGCGGGGCCTGACGACCAGCCGCGATGCGGGGGGTGGCTATCCGGCCGTCGAGGCCTTTCGGGGGTTGCTGGCGGAGTGTCGCGCGATCACCGGGCCGGGGGTGGCCCTGTCCTATGCCGCGGACTGGTCGGAGTATTCCGGGCATCGGCCGGACGAGGGCTCGGGCGATGTGATGTTCCATCTGGACCCGCTGTGGGCCGACCCGGCGCTCGATTATGTGGGCATCGACTGGTACCCGCCGATGGGCGACTGGCGCGCGGGAGGCGGCGGGCTGGATGCGGAGATGTACACGGGGCCGGATGACCCCGCCTATCTGGCCATGCAAATGGCGGGGGGTGAGCATTTCGACTGGTTCTATGCCGATGACGCGGACCGGGCAGCGCAGGTGCGGACGCCGATTGCCGATCTGGCCCATGGTGAGGACTGGGTGTTCCGGGCCAAGGACCTGAAGGGCTGGTGGCGCCATGCGCACCATGACCGGCCGGGCGGGGTGAGGTCGGCCAGCCCGACCGCCTGGGTGCCGGAGATGAAGCCGGTTCGGCTGACCGAGTTCGGCTGTGCGGCGGTCGACCGGGGCGGCAATGCTCCCAATCTGTTTCAGGATCCGAAGAGCGCCGAGAGTGCACTGCCGCCTTATTCGAGTGGCGCGCGGGACGACCGGATGCAGCGCCGGGCGCTGGAAGCGGTGCTGGACCATCTGGATGACGGCGAGGCCAATCCGGAGTCCGCCGTCTATGGCGGGCGGATGGTGGAGGGGGCCGATGCCTGGTGCTGGGACGCGCGGCCGTGGCCGGCGTTCCCGGGGCGACCGGAGCTGTGGGCCGATGCTCCGGCCTGGCACAGCGGTCACTGGCTGAACGGACGGCTGCTGGGCGAGACCGAAGGTCTGCTGGCGGATCTGGCGGGACGGGTCGGACCGGACGAAGTACCCGTGATCGGGCCTGTGCGGGACCGGATCGAGGGCTATGTGGTCGACCGTCCGATGAGTGTGCGCGAGGCGCTGGCGCCGCTGGTCTCGGGACTTGGGCTGGTGGTGAGCGAGGCCGGTGGGCAGCTGACGCTGAGGGCGGGCGACGACGGTCCGGTGGTGCTGGTCGACCCCGAAGGTCTGGCGTTGCCGGATGAGGGGGGTGCCGAGGCCCGCGACCGGACGGTGGATGAAAGTCCGGACCGGGTGCGGGTGCGGTACCTGAATCTGGCGGATGACTATCAGACCGGGTCGGTGACCCTGAGCCGGGGCGAAGGGAGCGACGCGGTCGCGGGGCTGGACGTCGATCTGCCCGCCGTCTGTGACGAGGCACAGGCGCGGCGGTTTGCTGCACGGGTGGCGGCGGGGCTGGAGGGCGTCGAGCGCCGGACCCTGACGCTGGGGCCGCTGCAGGCGCTGACACTTGAGCCGGGCGACCGGGTGCAGATGGTCGGCGAGGACGATCTGTGGCGCGTGGAGCGCATCGCCCTGGACGAGGCGGCGCGGGCGGTGCTGGTCCCGGTTCCAGTGATGGAAATCGAGTACGGGACGCCGACGTGGCGGCTGCCGGATCGCTCGGGGCCGTCGGGCGCGCCGTGGCTGCGAATTCTGGAGTTGCCGCCGCTGGTCGGGCGGTCGGAGGGCGGCGTCGTGGCGGCGGTCGCGGTCGAGCCCTGGTCGCGCCATGCGGTGACGACGGGACCTGATGCGACAGGCCAGACCCTGCGGGGGCTTGCGCGTGCGCCGGCCAGCGTGGGCGTGCTGACCGAACCCCTGATGCCCGGCGTGTGCGGGCGCTGGGATGAAAGGGCCTCCGTGACTGTGCACGTCGAAGGGCGGGTCCCCGAGAGCCGTGAGACGCTGGCGGTGCTGGGCGGCGCCAATGCGGTGGCGGTCGAGACTGCGGCGGGGTGGGAGGTGATCCAGTACCGGACGGCGGAGCTGGTGGGCGGCGACGTCTGGCGGCTGAGCGGGCTGTTGCGCGGGCAGGGCGGGGGCGAGCCGGAGGCGGAAGCGGGCGCGCTGGTCGGGGCGGCCGTCGTCTTTCTGGATGACAGTCTGGTCGCGCTGGGCGCTATGCGTGAGGAATACGGACTGGCGCTGCTGTGGCGGGCCGGAGCCGGGGGTGCGGTGCCGTCGGGGCCGTTCGTCAGTGAGCTGACCCATGTGCTGACGGGGCGGGCAGAGCGGCCCTGGCGGCCGGTGCATCTGACCGCTCGAGCGGAGGAAGGCGGACTGGCCTTGAGCTGGATCGCGCGGCTGCGGACCGGCGGTGACAGCTGGGAGGGGGAGCCGGAGCCGGTTGATCCCCTGCGGTTCCGGGTGCGGATTCTGGACGGTGACGCCGAGCGGCGCGCGGTCGAGGTCGCAGGCACAGAGTGGCTGTATTCCGAAGCGGATCGGGTGGCCGACTTCCCGGGCGGGTGCGAGGGCGCGCGCTTTGCCGTGTCGCAGGTGTCAATCCACGGCCTCTGGGGGCCGGAAGCGGTGACGGCCCTTTGCGAAGGCGGTGGCATGCCCTAACTGATGGCCTCGAGCTATCAGGAGCGATGATCAACCGTGGCAGGCGATCCCTATCAGGAACTGGGTGTGTCCCGGGGCGCGAGCGCGGATGAGATCAAGAAGGCCTTCCGCAAGCTGGCCAAGGACTTTCACCCCGACAAGAACCCCGGCGATACGGCGGCCGAGGACCGGTTCAAACGGATCACCGCGGCCTTTGACCTGCTGGGCGATGCCGAGAAGCGCGCGAAGTTCGACCGTGGCGAGATCGATGCCGATGGTCGCGAGCTGTACCGGGGGTTCCGGGGCGGCGCGGGAGGCAGTCCGGGTGGCGGTTTTGGCGGCGGCGGCGCCCGCACGACCTTTGACGATATCGATCTGGAAGACATCTTTGGCGGCATGTTCGGCGGTGGCGGCGCGCGACCGCGGGGTGGAGCCGCCCGCGGGCCCGCGCGCGGTCAGGACGTTCGGGCCAGTTTGGAGATCAGCCTGGAGGACTCTATCCAGGGCTCGACCCGGCGCATCCAGTTCTCGGACGGACGAACGCTGGATGTGACAATCCCCAAAGGGGCCGACGACGGTCAGGTGATCCGGTTGAAGGGGCAGGGTGCGCCTTCGCCGCGAGGGGGACCGGCCGGCGATGCCCTGATCGAGCTGAAGATTGCGCCGCATACGCTGTACCAGCGCGACGGGGCGGACCTGACCATGGATCTTGCGGTGCCTCTGGCCGATGCTGTTCTGGGTGGCAAGGTGGCCGTGCGAACCCCGGATGGTGTGGTCAATCTGACCGTGCCGAAGGGCTCGAACTCGGGCCAGATGATGCGGCTGAAGGGCAAGGGGGCCTTTGCCGCCGGGCGACGCGGCGACCTGAAGGTGCGCGTGATGATCCAGTTGCCGGGCGAGGATGTGCCGGACCTGACCCGGGCTGCAGAGACCCTGCGGAAGCGTGCCCTGTGAGCGGGAGGGAACGGCCGAAGGTGAAGCCCGCGCGGCCCTGGTTCTCGTCCGGGCCGACGGCCAAGCGGCCGGGCTGGACGATTGATACCCTGCCGACCGGACTGCTGGGGCGGGGCATTCGGGATCCCGGGGTGGTGGCCCGCTTTGCCGAGGGGCTGGACCTGACGCGCAAGGTGCTGGAGGTGCCCGACGACTGGGCGCTGGTCTATGTGCCCGGCTCGGACACGGGGGCGGTGGAAGCGGCGCTGTGGAACCTGCTGGGCGAGCGGCCGGTGCAGGTCATGGCGTTCGAGAATTTCGGCAAGGTGTGGGCGACCGATGTGCGCGATCATCTGGGGCTTGAGCCCGAGATTCTCGAGGCGCCCTGGGGCCGGTTTCCGGATGTGAGCCGGGTCGATCCGAAGGCCGATCTGGTGTTTCCGTGGAATGGTACGACTGCGGGCGTATGCGCGCCCGGCGCCGACTGGGTCGCGACCGACCGTGAGGGGTTGGTGATCTGCGATGCGACCTCGGCAGCCTTTGCCATGGCCCTGCCGTGGGAGCGGCTGGATGTGGTGACCTTCAGCTTCCAGAAGGCTTTGGGCGGTGAGGCGGGACTGGGGGTCGCGGCGCTGTCGCCCCGGGCCATCGCGCGACTGGACCGGTTTGTGCCGCCGCGGCCGGTGCCCAAGGTGCTGCGGTTGCGGAACGAGACCGGGTTCGACCGGGCGCTGGCCACGGGGTCGATGATCAACACCTTTTCCGTCCTGACGCTGGAGGACTGGATCGACGCTCTGGAGTGGGCCGGGCGCGAGGGCGGGCTGAAGGCCCTGATCGCGCGGACCGAGGCCAATGCGGCGGCTCTGGGGACCTGGGTGGAGCGGACGGACTGGATCGACTGGCTGGCCGAGGAACGGGGCACGCGCTCGACCACCTCGGTCTGTCTGAAGGTCGTTGATCCCCGCGTCGAGGCCATGGACGAAGAGCGCCGCCGCGACCTGGTGATGCGAATGAAGGCCCTGCTGGAGGCTGAAGGCGCGGCGTTTGATGTCGAAGGACATCGCAATGCGCCGGCGGGCCTGCGGGTCTGGTGCGGCTGCACGGTCGACACCGCCGACATCGAGGCCCTGACGCCCTGGCTGGAATGGGCATTTGATGTGGCGATCGCTGAATAATCACCGTACTTGAGGCGACACCGGACGATTCCCCGGCTATAGGCTCGGCCCGCGTTGGAAGCGGAGAGTGACCCTTGGCGAATGTGACGGTGGTCGGAGCCCAGTGGGGCGACGAAGGCAAAGGCA
>JAHJYN010000027.1 GCA_018826885.1 Alphaproteobacteria bacterium
CCCTGGGCTTTTACCTCTGACTAAACTATCCGCCTACGCGCCCTTTACGCCCAGTAATTCCGAGCAACGCTAGCCCCCTTCGTATTACCGCGGCTGCTGGCACGAAGTTAGCCGGGGCTTCTTCTCCGGGTACCGTCATTATCTTCCCCGGTGAAAGAATTTTACAATCCTAAGACCTTCATCATTCACGCGGCATGGCTGCGTCAGGCTTTCGCCCATTGCGCAAGATTCCCTACTGCTGCCTCCCGTAGGAGTTTGGGCCGTGTCTCAGTCCCAATGTGGCTGGTCATCCTCTCAGACCAGCTACTGATCGTAGCCTTGGTAGTCCATTACACTACCAACTAGCTAATCAGACGCGGGCCGCTCTAAAGGCGATAAATCTTTCCCCCGAAGGGCACATTCGGTATTAGACCCAGTTTCCCGGGCTTATTCCGAACCTAAAGGCACGTTCCCACGTGTTACTCACCCGTCCGCCACTAACTCCGAAGAGTCCGTTCGACTTGCATGTGTTAGGCCTGCCGCCAGCGTTCGCTCTGAGCCAGGATCAAACTCTCAGGTTGAGTTGACTTCTGACCTAAGCAATTCGGACCGAAATCCGATTTGGCTTTAGTTCTACGTATTCTTGACGAGATCCCACGTTCACCGATCCGAAGACCGGTTACATGGTATGTCTTTTCAAAAAGACCGCAGATGTCAGTGTCGACAATCGATTCCGAAGAACCGATCTTAGAACACCGCCGCCTGCGTTTCTCTTTCCAGATCAACGATTTCAAAGACCGTGAGCCACCGGAGTGGCCCGACCGTTTAGCGCCCGGTTGCGGCGGAGGCGGCGATGTAGTCGCCTCGGTGGTTGGTGTCAAGCGCCCCGAAGAGAACTTTTTCACCGGCCCGCCGTCAGAACCTCGAGAGGCCCGTGGGCGGCGGGAGCGGCGTCTCTAGAGAGGAGCCATTCCCGTGTCAACCGAACTTTCGGAGCTTTTTTCCGGCCGTTTCAACCCGTTCGGGGTGATGGGCCGCAAAGCGCCAGAGGGAGATGCAAACACCTCCCCGAGGCAGTCCGACGATTCGATCGAAGGCGCGGAACCTAACCGAAGACATTGGAGGAAGCAAGAACCAGAAGCTCTTTATTTCCACCTGGATCACTGTGCGCCGTGGCGCCCCGCGTTCCGTCGTCGGCCCGTTTCCGAGCGAGGCGGCGATATACGAGGCGCCCTTTCAGACCGCAACCCCGAAACCGTCTTTCATGACGATTTTCTGAAAGAGTCGGGGTCGCCGAATTCCGGCATCTTTCTGGCCCGCCCGGCCTCAGCCCGCGGCGATATAGGTTCTGAGGCTCTCGGCCTCGCGCGTGGCCTCTTCAATCTGGCATTTCACGACGTCGCCGATCGAGATGACCCCGACCAGACGCCTGTCCCTGAGCACCGGAAGATGCCGGATCCGGCGGTCGGTCATCCGACTCATGAGCATGGCGACCGTCTCGGTCGGCTCGGCGAACACCACGTCGCGCGTCATATAGGCCGAGACCGGCTCGGACAGGGCGTCCGGGCCCGACGCCGAGACGGCGCGGACCACATCCCTTTCGGAGAGGACCCCCACGACCCGATCTCCGTCGCAGACCATCACAGCCCCGATCCGGCGGGCCTGCATCTCCCGGCAGGCCTCGACCAGGGTCTGGGCGGGGGCGACCGAGAACACGGCATCACCCTTGTCCTTGAGTATCTCGGTGACGAGCATGCGGCGTTCCTCCCTCATGAGATCGAACGACCGCGGACCGGGCCGCTCGTGGCCACAGGATCGCTCAGTCCCCGCCCGGACGCAAATCCGGCGCGATTCGCCCGGCCCTCAGCCGACCAGAGGCGTCCATTTGCGCGACCAACGGAACAGGGGCCCGATCGCCAGATATCCGGCGATCATGCCGACCGCGTGGGCTTCCCAGGCGATACGGGCGCCTTCGGCTCCGGGCGCATAGCCGATCAGCCCGACCACGGCATTGATGGCAAACAGCACGCCGATCATGGTCAGGGTGCGTCGATCCTTCAGGGGCTTGGGTCCCGCCCAGGACGGCCGCCCCATCAGGCGGATGGCCGCGCCCAGCAGGCCGGACACCGCACCCGACGCCCCCACCATCGGATCACTGCTCCCCAGATGCAGGAGGCCGTACCCCAGCGAGGCAATGATTCCGCACGCTATATAGAAGAGGACAAAAACGCCGGCGCCGCGCCACCCCGGCAGCATCCGCGCCACGGGCGGGGCGAAGCACAGCGCGGTCACCGCATTCAGGGCCGCGTGGGTCCAGCTGCCGTGCAGGAGCATGGCCGTCACAATGCCGGGCCAGCCCAGCGTCCGCTGCAGGTCAGAGGGATAGAAGGCCCAGGCCGCCCCCATGCCGGGCAGGCGGAGCTGCAGCCAGAACAGCAGCGGCATCGACACCGCCAGCACGAGCGCGGCAGGAGGCACCTTTACAATCGGCTCACGGGCAGGGGGCGGCGGCATGGCCGGACCTGTGCCCCAGGGTTGGCTGTTCATATCCCTGAGATGCGCGTGCCCGACGCCGATCTCAAGCGCTTCTTAATAACCCTGCTCCATTTTGGCACGGGGCTTGCTGTGTCTGCCCCGGAATAAAGACAGCGCGGGAGCGCCCTGATGCGATTGAAACTGGCGGCTGCGGCTGCAGCGACTCTTCTGGCCCTGCCGGCCACGGCCCAGGCCCAATCGGCCGGCGGGACCAGCACGGCGCCCTTCCAGGCCGGCTATGGCGCGGCGCGCTACACGACGGCCCGGCCCCAGACCGGTTCGACCCGCGACCAGAATGGCAACCGCCTGATCGTCAACGGCCTGATCCAGACCGGCGCCTCGTCCTATTCGCGGACCAGCGGCGGCGTCTCCAGCTGGGGGAACTGGGCCAATGGCGACGGCAGCGGCCGCACGACGATCGGCGGCGCGACCGCCATCGGCAACAATCTGAACGTCGTCGTCCAGGGCAACTGGAACACCGTCATCGTCAACTCGACCCAGACCAATACGGGTAACATCAACGCCGGGACGGCGCTGAACGGAACGATTGATCTGCCATGAGCCCCTCCCCGATTCTTCGCTGGCTGAAACCGGCTGGCGCGGCCTGCGCCGCAGCGGCCCTGCTGGGCGGATGTATCGCCCCGGCGGCCAGCACTGCCGGCCTCTATGCCACGCCGATCGGCAATGCCCCGGTCACGGCCAACCCCACCCCCTATTCCACCGCCCTGTTCTGCCTTGCCGACTATGCGCGGACCTATGGCCTGCCCTCGCCCCGCATCGCCGTCGGCCAGATCGCCGACTACACGGGCACCATCTCGCCGGATGGCGGACGCCAGATCACCGGCGGCGCCTCGCTGATGGCCACCTCGGCCCTCGCCAAGTCCGGTGCAGTCATGGTCGAGCGGTTCGACACCTCGGTGTCCGAGCTGGAGCTCCGCTACGCCAACAACAAGCTGATTGGTGACGAGGGCACGGGCGACCCGACCGACCCCGGCTATCGCCGCATCATCGCCGGCCAGGTGCCGGGCTCCGACTTCTATATCGTCGGTGGCATCACCGAGGTGAATTACAACATCCGCTCGGCGGGCTGGGACTTTGGCGGCGGCGAGGCCGACACCGAGACGCCCCTGTCGGGGGTCTTCCAGGGCCGCATGTATGTGATGAACGTCGCCCTCGACCTGCGGCTCGTGCAGACGACCTCGCTCGAGATCGTCGATGTCGTCTCCTACCAGAAGCAGATCATCGGTCGCGAGATCTCGGCCGGCGTGTTCGACTTCATGAACGGCAATGTCTTCGACATCTCCGCCGGCGAAGGCGGGTTCGAGCCGGTGCAGCTGGCCGTGCGCTCGCTGGTCGAGCGCGCCGTCATCGAATTCATGGCCAATCTGTATGGCGCCCCGGGCCCGGAAATCTGCCTCGACACGCAGAACGAGCTGCTGCGCGACACCTATGGCCCCACCGGCAACTACTACCCCGCCTATCCCAATACGGAGACGAACAATGGCCAGACTCGCGCCGATCCGTCTCGCTGGCATGATCGCCGCGACGGTGACGTGCGCCGCAGTCGCTACTGAGGCTGCCGCGCAGGACCAGGACCCGTCGATTGTCCTGAACGAACAGATGCAGTTCGGCGACGTGTTCGCCGGGCAGACGCTGGACGTGGTCGATTCGTCGGAGCAGGTGACCGTCAGCAATTCCGCCACCGGCAACAGCCTGGCGGGCGGGGTCCAGGGCGGCGACATGAGCGTCACCTCGATCCAGACCCTGCAGGGCGACGTGCGGGCCGAGACCACCTTTGTGCTGGGCGGCGACACCGAGGGCGTGGTCAGCGGCGTCACCCAAGCCAATGGCAACTATCTGGGCCTCAGCGCTTCCGACGCCAATCTGGCGGTCGATTCGGCCCAGACGGTCGGCGAGGTCGAGATCGTCGCCACCTCGACCATGGCCCAAGGCAATGAGCGCCTGCTGGGCGGGGCCTATGTGGATGCCTCGGCCATCGGCAACACCGTCGCCCTGGGCGGCGAGCGCACCTATTTCGAGGGCACCGCGGTGCAGTGGTCGGATGCCAACATCCGCGCCTCCAACTATGCCGCGACCCAGTATATTCCGGCCGAGGCCGAGTTCACGGCCCAGGCCGTCGCCAATGTGGTGTCGGTCACCGGCACCTCGGTCACCGGTCAGAACATGACCATCGACCAGCGCTCGACCGGCGGCATCATCGATTCCGGCGTCAGCGCCAATGCGGGCAACTCCTGGGATCTGGCCGGACGCGCCAATGCGGGCGCCAACCGCGTGGTCCTGTCGAATCAGGGCGGATCCGTCGTCGCCACCACCCGTCAGGACAATTCGAGCCTGATCCAGTCGCAGGCGATCGTCACCTCCTACGATTACGGCGCGGCCAACGCCTATGCGCGCGGCGTCGCCAATGAGGTCTCGGTCGGCAACAACGACATCTATGTCGAGATCGACAACACCCAGATCAACACGGGCGGCGTGGCGGTCGACGCCCAGTTCGCCGGCACCCAGGGCTATGACGCCTATGTCGGGGCCGATGCGGCCGGCAATGTGGTGACCGGCTTCGCCTGTGCCGATTGCGCGGGCTATATCGACGCCACGAACAACCAGGCCAACAGCGGCAACGTCAGCGCCACGGCCCGAACCACGGTCAACGGCAGCAACCGCGCCGTGATCACCGGCACCAATGCCGTCGGCAATGCCGCGACCTTCTACGTGTCGCGCAGCGGAAATTAACTCGCGTTAATAAACGCGCTGCGGTCGTTCAAACCGCCGCTTCCCTCCGCTAGGGTGGTCCGGACGGCCCGATCTTCGGGCCTTTCGATCCCGCACGTCCGGTGTCCGTCAGGACGCCGCGCGCGCCCAACGGAGTTGTCCCCATGCGTTCTCCCCGCCGCCTTCTGCTTGTTGCCGCCTCCAGCCTGGCGGTGATCGCCGGCGCCGGCCTGCCGTCCCTGGTCCAGGCCCAGGACGCCGCCGCCGTCTCGGCCAACGCCATGCGCCCGTCCGACCCCTGGGCCCATGAGATCAGCGACATCCCGGCCGACAGCGCCGTCCGCTTCGGCCAGCTGCCCAACGGCCTGCGCTATGCCATCGTGCGCAACACCACGCCTCCGGGACAGGCCTCGCTGCGCGTCCGCATCGACGCCGGCTCGCTGATGGAGAATGACGACCAGCTGGGTCTGGCCCACTTTATCGAACACATGGCCTTCAACGGCTCGACCAATATCCCCGAAGGCGAACTGACCAAGATCCTCGAACGCCTCGGCCTGGCGTTCGGCGCTGACACCAATGCCTCCACCGGCTTTGACGAGACCGTCTACAAGCTGGACCTGCCCCAGACCGACGAGGAAACCGTCGACACCTCGCTGATGATCCTGCGCGACATGCTGGGCAATGCCACCCTGGACGCCGACGCCATCGACCGCGAGCGCGGCATCGTCCTGTCGGAGGAGCGCACCCGCGCCGGGCCGGGCCTGCGCTCGATCATCGCCCAGCTCGACTTCTTCCTGAAGGACCAGCTGGTCCCGGACCGTCTGCCGATCGGCTCGACCTCGGTGCTGGCCAATGCGCCGCGCGACCGCTTCGCCGAATTCTACAGCGCCTACTACCGTCCCTCGCGCGCGACCGTCATCGCCGTCGGTGACTTCGACGTCGATGTGATGGAAGCCAAGATCATCGCCACCTTCGGCGACTGGCAGAACCCGGCCGCCGACGGCGCCGAACCCGACCTCGGCACCGTCCAGCCGCGCGGCCTGGAGGCCGGCTCCTACATCGAGGCTGGCGTTCAGCCCTCGATCCAGATCACCTGGGTCAATCCGCCCGACACCCGCCCCGACACCATGGCCGTCCAGCGCGAGGGTCTGGTCGAGGGTCTGGGCCTGCGCGTCCTGAACCGCCGCCTGCAGCGTCTGGCGCGCGGCGAGACCCCGCCCTTCATCGGCGCCTCGGGCAGCCGCTCGGACCTGTTCGGCTCGGCCGAGGTGGCCACGGTCTCGGCCGTCTATCAGGACGGCAACTGGGCCGGCGCGCTGCAGGCCATTGATCAGGAACAGCGCCGGATCGTCGAGTTCGGCATCACCCAGGAAGAGCTGGATCGCGAAATCACCGAGATCCGCACGGCGCTCGAGGAGAATGTTGCCGGTGCCGCGACGCGCCGCACGCCCAACCTGGCCAACAGCATCGCCGCCTCGGTCAACAGTGGTGAAGTCTTCACGGCCCCGGAGACCGACCTGGCCATGTTCGAGGCCATCGTCGCCGATCTGACGCTGGACGAGGTCAATGACGTCCTGAACGGGACCTTCACCGGCCAGGGCCCGCTGATCTTCGTCACCGGCCCCGATGCCATCGAGGGCGGCAATGACGCCATTCTGGCTGCCTATGAAGCGTCGCAGGGGACCGAGGTCGCGGCCCTTGAGGCCGAGGCCCGCGTCGACTGGCCCTATACCGAGTTCGGCACCCCCGGCACGGTCGCCTCGACCGAGGTGATCGAGGACATCGGCACCACCTTCGTCACCTTCGACAACGGCGTGCGCCTGACCATCAAGCCGACCGACTTCACCGACGACCAGGTGCTGGTCTCGGTCCGCACGGGCACGGGGTATCTGTCCCTGCCGACCGACGAATCGACCGGCGTCTGGGGTCTGGGCATCGCCTTTGCCGAAGGCGGCCTTGGCCAGCTGACGGCTGAACAGCTGGAAACCGTGCTGTCGGGCAAGGTCTATGGCGTCTCCCTGTCGGCGGATGAGGAGTCCTATCGTCTGTCCGGCACGACCCGGCCCGAGGATCTGGACCTGCAGATGCAGGTGCTGACCGCCTATCTGACCGATGCCGGCTGGCGTCCCGAGCCGTTCGAGCGCGCCCGCGGCCAGTTCCGTCTGGTCCTGCCGCAACTGGATGCGACCACCGGCGGTGTGTTCGCGCGCGACGGATCGGGCCTGCTGCGCTCGGGCGACGCCCGCTGGACCCTCCCGACGCTGGAGCAGATCGCCGAATGGTCGATCGATGACTTGCGCACCCTGGTCAGCAGCGACCTGTCGCAAGGCCCGATCGAGGTCATCATCGTCGGTGACGTCGATGTCGATGCAGCGATTCAGTCGGTGGCGGCCACTGTCGGCAGCCTGCCGGCGCGCGGCCCCGCCGCCACGCCGACCGCCGAGGCCCGCACCTCGTCCTTCCCGGATGGTGTGGCCCAGCCGGTCGAGCTGAAGCACGGCGGCCGTCCTGATCAGGCCCTCGGCTTCGTCGCCTGGCCGACCGGGGACAACTTCAGCGACCCGCGCGAGGCCCGCATGGTCCGTCTGCTGGCCGATGTGCTGCGTCTGCGCCTGATCGACGAGCTGCGCGAAGGCCAGGCGGTGACCTATTCCCCGCAGGTCAGCGCCACGGCGTCCGGCACCTTCGAGGGCTACGGCTATATGTCGGCCGCCATCGAGGCCCCGCCCGAGAAGCTGGAAGGCTTCTTCGCCGACGTCGACCGGATCGCCGCCGAGCTGGTCGCCAGCCCGGTGACCGAGGATGAGCTGGAACGTGCCCGCCGTCCGCGCGTCGAGGCCCTGCGCCGCAGCCAGAACACCAACGGCTTCTGGATGTCCGAGCTTCAGGACGCCCAGACCGATCCGGACCGCCTGCCGACCCTGCGCTCGGCGATGAGCGACATGGAGTCGGCCACCCCGGCGGACCTGCAGGCCGTGGCACGCAAATATCTGGTGCCCGCAGAGGCTTATCGCATCCAGGTGACGCCGCGCGCCGAGGCCGAAGCCGAAGCCTCCGCAGAGTAAGAAAGAAGGCCCCGGAGATCGCTCTCCGGGGCCAGTTTCTCTCAGGAGGACCGACGGAGACGCCGATCCCCTGTAGTCTGCAATCTCGCACGTGAAGGGGGGCTGAACCCGCCTTTCACGCTGGCGATCAGTAGCCGCGCGACCCGACGCCGCCGTCCAGCATCAGGAATGAGCCCGACACGGCCAGACCTTCGCGCTCGACGATCTCTTCGCGATATTCCGTGTAGGTTTCCTCGCGGTAGAGGGTCAGGATCTTCACTCCGGCGCCATAGCGGCGCAGCAGCGAGCGTTCGTTGCAATCGCGCTCCGGGCGCTGCGGACGGCATTCCATTCGGCTTTCCCGGCCGCCGTACCACAGGGCCTCGCCCTTGCGGCAGACGATGGTCTCGCCGTGATCGGACCGGGTCTCGCCCTCGTATTCGGAGATGGTGATCTGCAGCCAGCTGCCGCTGAGGCAGCGGTACAGCTCGCCCTCATAATCCTCGAAGATCTCGCGGTCGCCGCGCACCTGCGACGCCGGGTGAGGCACATTGCGGTCGTCGATGCAGACCGCCTGGATCACCACCCGCTTCCGGAACCGGCGAACCTCCGTATAGGGCACGCGAATCGTCTCGCGGATCAGGCCGCCCTCGACATTCAGGCCCTGAATGCTGGTCGGATAGCGCGGCGTCGAGCTGAAATAGGCCCCGCCTCCGCCGCCGACGACCACGGTCGAGCCGCCCCGGGCGTTGATGCGCGCCGAGGCCGAGGCGTTGGCGTTGGCGTTTGCATTGACGTTGATGTTCACATTGACGTTGCCGCCTCCGCCGCAGCACGGCGGCGCGGGCGGGTGCTCGCAGCAGGGATTGGGCGGAGGGGGCGGCGGAGGCGGCGGAGGCGGCGGCTCGCAGCACGGCGGCGGCGGGGGCGGTTGGCAGCCAGAGCTGCATTGCGCCTGGGCCGTATCGGCAGCAGCCATGACGGCTAAGAAGCCCGCCATTGCCACCAGTCCCTGGATAATCCGCACCCGCATGCGCAGGTCTCCTTCAGTGGTCAGTCGCCGCGATTCCAGCAAGAAGCGGGCCGTTCACCCTCTAGGATGCGGGCCAAACCCTTTCGTTTCCGTTGCGCTTTCCTGTGGCCCCCGCCTTGCGGCGGTGCCGTCAGGAGCGTTCAGGATGTTTCATACTGAGACAACACGGCTGATCGAGACTTGGAGCGCGCTTCCGGGCGCCTCGCGCATTCCCGACCGGCGGGACCTCGACGCCCTGTCGCTGGGACCGCTGGTGACCCGGCTGTTCCTGCTGGAGTATCGGCCGAGGGCCAGCCGTGTCCGCCTCGCCGGCGACTGGATCGAGGCCCTGCACGGCCGCCCCCTCAGCGGCGAACCCTGGCGCGACCTGTGGGACCACGCCTCCCTGCCGCTGGTCGAATCGGCGCTCGCCCAATGTCTGCGCGAGATTCGGCCCGTCATTCTGACCGGGGACTGCCCGCGCCTGCCCGGCGGCATCGAAATGCCTCTGGTGCCCCTGAGAGGGCCCAGCGGTCGCGCGGATCGCATCATCGGCCTGTACCGCCCGCGCGGCTTCGGCCAGCCCGTCAGCCGCCCGCCCACGCGCCTGTCGGCCCATGCCAGTCTGGCTGTCGGCGAGCCGCCCCGCGCCCGGCCCCAGCTGATCGCCCTGCAGGGCCGCCGCGTCGCCTAGGCGTCCGACAGATCCGTGGCGTAGCGCTTCCAGTTGGCGACATAGTGGGCGGCCGAGGCCTTCAGCGCCTCGATCTGACCGGGCTCCAGCGTCCGCACCACCTTGCCGGGCTGGCCCATGACCAGCGAATTGTCCGGAATCTCCTTGCCCTCGGTGATCAGGGTATTGGCCCCGATCAGGCAATTCCTGCCGATCTTCGCCCGGCCCAGCACCACCGCCCCGATGCCGATCAGGCTGTTGTCGCCGATCTCGCAGCTGTGCAGCATGACCATATGGCCGACCGTCACGCCATCGCCAATCGTCAGCGGCTCGCCGGGGTCGGAGTGCAGCACGCTGCCGTCCTGAATGTTGGTGTCGCGCCCGATGGTGATCGGATCATTGTCGCCCCGGACCACCGCCCCGAACCAGACACTGGCCCCCGGCTTGAGAATCACGTCACCAATGACGGTGGCGTTCGGCGCGACCCAGTATTCCCCCTCGGAAGGAAGCTGGGGTTTCTTGTCGCCTAATGTGTGAACACTCATCCGAACCCGTCCCTATATTCAGCAGATAGTGGCTTTAACACTCCTTAAACCACGTTAGCATCAGGATGTTGAGGCGATTCGAGATCAGACCGGTCTTGGCCTCGCCGTCGGGTTTCCTGCCCGGCGCAGTCGCTTTCGGAGGTGGCGCATGGCGTGCCGGGCTCGACGGGGTCACCCGTTGAACGACATTCCTCTCAAAGACAGGGCCGCCTCCCGCGGCTTTCGTCCCGACCCCGGTCGTTGCGTCGCCATCGGCGATGAATTCCTCCCCCAAGCCCTGTCAGGCGGTGCCGTTTCGGTATCGCCTTTTTTCATGCCCTGGAGTCGTCCATGACCAAGCGCTCAGCCCTCAAGCGTCAGACCCGCGAAGCCGCCCGCGAGTTCGGTGTGCTCGATACGCCTGAATTCATTCAGGAGGCCAAGGTCCGACGCCTTCCCCCGCATGTGGGCCAGAATCGACCGAGGCGGGGTGAACAGGGCAACGGCGGCTGGTCGCCCTATCCGTCCAATGACGACCGCGACCAGGCCTATATGAAGACGCTCAAGCCCAAGTCGGACGGTCAGGCCGCCCTGATGGAGGCCATCGACGCCCACAATATGGTCCTGGCGCTCGGACCGGCCGGCACCGGCAAGACCTATCTGGCCGTGGCCAAGGCGGTCGAGGCGCTGGAGGCGGGCAAGGTCGGCCGCATCGTCCTGTCCCGCCCCGCCGTCGAGGCCGGCGAATCGATCGGCTTTCTGCCCGGTGACATGGAGGACAAGCTGGCCCCCTATCTGCGGCCGCTCTACGACGCCCTGTCCGACCGGCTGTCGATGAAGCGGGTCAAGACCCTGATGGCCGAGGGCCTGATC
>JAHJYN010000198.1 GCA_018826885.1 Alphaproteobacteria bacterium
CCTCGATCTCCTTGGGGTCCTCTTCGGTCTCGTCGCGCAGGGCGAGGATGTCCGGGTGGCGGAACAGGGCGTTGCCGTCGAAGCTGACCTTGGCGTCCAGAACGCGCAGGCGGCCGTTCTCCATGACGATCAGGGGATTGATTTCCAGCATCGACATGTCGGTGTCGAGGAAGGCCTTGTAGAGGATCGGGAACAGGGTCTTGCCGTCCTCGGCGGCCGCGCCGTCCAGCTTCAGAGCCGCGTTCAGCGTGGCGACATCGGCTGCGGTGACGCCCGCCTCGGGGTCGATGACGATGGTCTGGATCTTTTCGGGCGTGTCATGGGCGACGGCCTCGATGTCCATGCCGCCTTCGGTCGAGACGACAAAGGCCACGCGACCGTGCTGACGATCGACCAGCAGGGAGCAATAGAGCTCGCGGTCGATGTCGGCGCCGTCCTCGATGTAGAGGCGGTTGACCTGTTTGCCGGCATCGCCCGTCTGGGCGGTGACCAGGGTGTTGCCCAGCATTTCGCGGGCGTGGGCCACGGCTTCCTCGACCGATTTGGCCAGACGGACGCCGCCCTTGGCGTCAGCGCCCAGTTCCTTGAACTTGCCCTTGCCCCGGCCACCGGCGTGGATCTGGGACTTCACGACATAGAGCGGACCGGGCAGCGACCGGGCGGCAGCCTCGGCCTCGTCCGCAGACGTGATGGCCACGCCCGCCGCGACCGGCGCGCCAAAGCCCTTCAGAACCTGCTTGGCCTGATACTCGTGAATATTCATGGAAACCGTCGCGTCCGCTGATGGGGAGGGGTGCGAGGCTTATAGGCTCCGCCCGTTCGCAGGCGCAACAGGCGGAGCCCGGTCTGGTGTCAAAGGATCAGTCGATCCAGTCCTTCTCGAGGGTGCGCGAGGCGCCGATCAGCAGGACCGCCGCCAGCACATAGAAGCCCATGCCGGTGTAGATCGCCCAGCGCAGGCTTTCCTCGCCGAACTGCGGGGCCAGCAGGTCGCTCATCCAGCCGAAATAGTAGAAGCCCACGGCAATACCGAGCAGGTTGTTGATCAGCAGGAACAGGGCCGAGGCGGTCGAGCGCATCGGCGCAGGCACCAGATTCTGGACCGAGGCCGTGATCGGTCCCAGCCAGGCCAGGTTGAGACCGGTCGGGATGATGAAGATCAGGAAGGCCACCACCAGCGACTGGGCCCGCGTGCCGCCGTCCGCGAAGATCTGGGCGATCAGCCAGTCGGAATTCATCGCCAGGATGAAGCAGGGGGCCGAGATCAGAAAGGCGATGGCGGGCACCAGCGGATAGGCGCCCTTGCCGCGATGGGCCAGCTTGTCGGCAATCATGCCGCCCAGCCAGATGCCCAGGGTGCCGCCGATCAGGGCAATGCCCGAATAGTACCAGCTGACCTCGCGCAGGGTCAGGTCGAAGCTGCGCATGAAGAACAGGGGCAGCCAGCCGGCCACGCCGTAGCCGCACACGGACGAGGAGGCCGCGCCCAGCGCCAGCAACCAGAAGCTCTTCTTCTTGATGACCACCGAAGCGGTGGACCGGGCGATCATCAGGGAGATGCCGATCACCAGCGCCAGCAGGCCGCCGAAGCCCAGCACCATGGCATTGCCGAGGGCGACCAGGCCGAAATGGTTGAGCGCCGCCAGCGCCATCAGCCCGGCGCCGAGCCCCAGCATGATGAGCGAGGCCGTACGGCCCACTGCAGACGACGCCACAGGCGGATGCGACGCCACCGATGCGGCGTCGGCCGGCGCCGCAGGATCAACAGGGCGCGGAATATCCGTCGCACCGCGCTTGGGATCCTTGACCGTCAGGCGCAGGACGGGGGCGACCAGCAGACCGAGCAGGCCGACCACGATGAAGGCCGTCCGCCAGCCATATTCCGCCGCCAGCAGGCCGCCGACGAGGGTGCCGGCTGCCGTGCCGAGGGGAATGCCGAAGGCGAAACCGGCCAGGGCGCGCGCCCGCTGATGCGGCGGGAAATAGTCTGCGACCAGCGAATAGGCCGGAGCCACGCCACCCGCCTCGCCGACGCCCACACCCATGCGATACAGGAACAGCTGACCATAGGACCCCGCCACCCCGCACAGGGCGGTGAAGCCGGACCAGACCGTCAGCGCGCCGGTCATGATCCAGACCCGGCTGTAGCGATCGGCGAGCCAGGCCAGGGGAATGGCGAGGGTGGAATAGACCGAGGCAAAGGCGATGCCGCCCAGCAGGCCGAACTGGCTGTCCGACAGGCCGAACTCTTCCTTCAGGGGCGCGGCCAGGATGCCGATGATCTGCCGGTCCAGAAAGTTCAGCATGTAGACGAAGATCAGGATCGCCAGAACGTAGAAGCGATAGCCCGGAGCGGCAGGCTTCTCAGCGCCGGGCGTGGTGACTTCAGTCATGGCGTTTACCCCTGGTGGTCTTGATGCCGGGCGGAACGGTAGCGCCCCCGGTCCTGCATGCAAAAGAAAAAGGGCGGCGGCCCGAAGGAACCGCCGCCCGGATAGGTATCAGACGTTCAATGGCCTGAGTTGGATCAGAACTTGACCTGGATCGAAGCCGTCACGGTCTGCGGCGGGCCGTAGTAGCCGATGACCGAGTCGTTGAAGAGCGCGCCGGGGAAGTTGTAGCCGCCAACGCGGTACTCTTCGTCCGTCAGGTTCTTGCCAAACAGACCGAGGCTCCAGCGCTCGCTGGGGGCGGTCCAGATCAGCGACAGGTCAACCAGCGCATAGGCTTCCTGGTCCAGGATCGGGTTCGGGAACTCGAACTGGCTGAAGTCACCGCGGTAGCTGACCGAGGGGGTGACAACCAGTTCGCCACCCGCCACGTCGCTGCGCCAGGTCAGACCGAAGTAGCCGGTCCATTCCGGGGCGTTCTGCAGGACAACCAGATCCGAGATGTCCTCATAGGCCATGGTCGTGAGGTTGTAGCGCAGGAATTCGTCGAACTCGCTGTTCAGATAGCCGACGGCGAAGTTGGCCGACAGGTTATCGCTCAGGAACAGGGAGCCTTCGAACTCGGCCCCGTAAAGGGTCGACTGGCCGACGTTGTCGACGAAGCTGGCAATGCCGCCGATGGCCGGCACCTGGGTGGTGACCTGCTGGTCTTCGTACTGGTTGTAGAAGACCGACGAGCTGAACGACAGCGGGCCGGCACGACCCTTCAGGCCGATCTCATAGCTGTCGACCGTCTCGGGCTCGTAGCCATTGACCGTGTCGGGCGTGAAGACGGCGTCACCGCGCATGTCGAAGCCGCCGGACTTGAAGCCCGAGGACCAGGAGGCATAGCCCGTGATGGCGTCCGAGAAGTCGTACGACAGGGCGATCCGCGGCGAGATGTCATCGAAGGTGCGGTCGTTCGTGTAGTCCGTCCGCAGGAGCAGCGGCGCACGCGGCGTTCCGCCCAGCAGCGGCGACCGGGTGGCGCCGAGATAGTTGGCGCGGAACACGGTGCCGGTCTTGCTGTCCTCGGTGTAGCGGATGCCCAGGCCGAGGTGCAGACGTTCCGTCAGGTCGAGGTTCACATCGGCGAACAGGGCGACGCTTTCGGTCTCCACCACACCGCCGGTGCCGATCACGATCCCGGCGTTGCCGAGGATGGTGTCGAACGCGCCTTCGGCCGAGGCGTCCAGATAGAAGACGCCGAACACGCCCTGGATCCGGTCATAGTTGAACTGGAACTGGAACTCCTGGGTGAACTGGTCGTCGGCATAGTAGGCCGGGATGTCCAGCGTCGGGGCCGGCGTGTTGTCGAAGTCGATGACCGTGTCGGTGCGGCCTTCGCGCCAGGCGGTGATGGACTTGAAGGTCCAGTGTTCGCTGACGTCCACCTGGCCGGTGAAGGACAGGCCTTCGCTTTCGACCGAGTTCTCGTCACCGACACCGGCGAAGGTGTCATAGACGCTGTCCGGCGACCCGGCACCCGGACCGACGCCGGCCAGTTCACGGTGACCGTGGCGGGGGTTGGAGTCGTCCTGGGTCCGGTCATAGGCCAGACGGAAGAAGACTTCGTCACGCGGGGTGAATTCGGCGCTCACGCGGAAGGCGCTGACGTCCTTGTCATAGTGTTCGGCGCCGGTGTTCAGGTTCGACCCGTAGCCGTCGCGCGTGAGGCTGGCGAAGGCGCCGCCGATGCGGAAGCTGTCGCTGAGCGGCACGCTGCCCGAGGCGACCAGATCGACCTGGTTATAGCTGCCATAGGCGGCGCGGATGGTGGCTTCGGCGTCCTGCGACAGGCGCGAGGTCACATATTTGATGGCGCCGCCGACGGTGTTGCGGCCGTACAGCGAGCCCTGCGGGCCGCGCAGGACTTCGATGCGCTCGATGTCGAAGATGTCGAGGACCGCTGCCTGCGGACGGGCGACATAGACGTCGTCGACATACAGGCCGACGCCGGGCTCGAAGCCCCACAGCGGGTCCTGCTGGCCGACACCGCGGATGAAGGAGATCAGGGTCGAGTTGGAGCCCCGCGCCACCTGGACCGTCGCGTTGGGCGTCTGCTGCTGCAGGGTGGTGATGTCGGTGGCGCCGGTCTCTTCCAGCCGCTCGGAGGACAGGGCGGTCACAGCGACCGGCACGTCCTTCAGCTGCTCGTCACGGCGGCGGGCGGTGACGATGATTTCATCCAGCGAGGTGACGGACGGATCTTGCGACCGCGCCTCCTGGGCAATGGCGGTGACGGACAGCGCGCTCCAGGCGGCCCCCGCCAGAAGGACGGTCTTTACGAGTCTGTTCATTTGAAACCCCAATCTCTGTTTCCAGCCCAAGACGCTTTTATTCAGCGTTCAATGATTTTCCGCAGACTGACCCCGTTTCTGCCCGTCTGTCAAACGGCCACGCCTGACCGGGCGCGGAATTCAAGCGGGGCTGTGGCAGGAATGCATACCCTCGCGGCGACGCCGCATGCGTGATTGCCGGGGAGGGACAGCGCGACTAGCCTTGCCCCATGAGCAAGATCACCGCGCCGCTGGCCCCTGCCCCTGCCGCTGACAGCGGTCGAGGGGGCCGCGCCGAATCCACGGCCCGGCGGGGGCGACCGCCGAAAAGCCAGGGCGTGCGCCACGGTGAAACCCGGGAGTCGATCCTCGATGCCGCCGAGGACCTGTTCTCCAAACACGGATTCTACGGGGTGACGATCCGCGAGGTCGCGCGCGAGGCGGGCGTCGACACGGCCCTCGTCCACTATTATTTCGGCGCCAAGCGCGACCTGTTCGACGCGGTCTTTCTGCGCCGGGCCGAGGTCTGGAACAATGAACGGGTCGAGGCGATCAACCGCTACGCCCGCGACCATGAGGGCGCGATGACGCTGGAGGGCCTGCTCGAGGCCTTCCTGAAACCGCCCTTCCAGTGGTCGTTGAAGGGCGGACCCGGGTGGAAACACTATTCCGCCCTCGTGGCCCAGACCAATGCCAATCCGACCTTCGGCGGCGAGACCATGGCCCGCTATTTCGATCCGTCGATCCGACGGCTGATCGATCTGCTGCGGGTCGTCCTGCCGGAGGCCAGCGATGCGGACCTCTACTGGGGCTGGCACAATCTGTCCGGGGCCCTGACCCTGACCCTGGGCGAAACCGGCCGCTTGGACCGGCTGTCCGGGGGGCTCTGCCAGTCCGGCGATCTCGACAGCGCCTGCGACTATATGGTGCGTTTCGCGTCGGCCGGATTCCGGGCTGTCAGCCGACCGCGGGACTAGGCGGCCTCGGGCTCGACCGGGGCGGCATCCTTGCCCCTCGTCTTGCCGGCCTTCTTGCCGGACTTTTTCGACGCGGCCTTTTCAGCCTTTTGCGCGGCCTTCTCGGCCTTGCGCAGCTCTTTCAACCGCTTCTTCTCGGCGCGCACGGCGGCGATGGCTTCTTCAGGGGCCGCGTCGGCGGCGCCGGCCAGTTCAGCCAGGATTTCGAGGAAGGTCTCGCGGCGCCCCTTGGGCAACAGGGCCATGATCTGACGGTCGGCTTCGACGACGCGCGGACGGGCGTCAGCCAGCGCCGCCTCGCCTTCGGGCGTCAGGCGCACGGCCATGGCGCGTGCATCGAGGGTCGAACGCTCGCGCGACAGCAGTCCGCGTTGCGCCATGCGGGCCACCAGATCCGCAAGGGTCGACCGGTCGATACCGGTGGCCTTGACCAGATCGGTCTGGGTCAGGCCGGCGCGCAGCGACACGGCCTCGAGCACGGCGAACTGGCGCTGGGTCAGGCCGTCGGACCCCACTTCGCGCGAATAGATGTCGAGGGCGAGTTGCAGGGCCCGGTGGATCAGGTGGCTGGGCGATTCCGCGAGGGAGCCGGCCTCGCGGGCCTTTTTGCCGGACTTCACCATGACCGATCGATTCCCCTGACACGCCTCAATGCGGACAGGGCTATCAGGGCCGCTTTACGCTTTCGCGACGGCTGCGCGACATTTCTTCCGTCTGCACCCCGGCTGTTCAGGGTGCGGCGTTGGGTCCGGGCGGCGGGACCGCGGGCTCCTCCCCGGTCTCAGGCTGAAGATTGCGAAAGATCAGCGGCAGGTTGCTGAGCCCGAACACGGACGAGGCGATCCACAGTACGCCCCGGAAACTGACCCAGACATCGGCCGGATCGACCCCCTCATAGCCGAGCTGGTCGGTCGCCCAGCCGACCAGGGCCTCGCTGCGCACGGCCTCGTTGACGAGGGCGACGCCGGCGAAGAACAGGCCGTAGCGCACGGTCAGGATCTTCCATGCCCGGTCGTTGATCGGGATGACGGTGCCGAGCAGCGCCTTGAGCGGCTGCTTGCCCATCCTCAATCCGCCCAGCAGCAGGATCGACAGGCTGAGATTGAGGATGGTGACCTTGAGCTTCACCCACAGATCGTCCTGGGTCAGCAGGGTCAAAAGACCGAAGACAAGGGCAAAACCACCGACGATCAGCGGCATCAGCGCCAGCCGTCGTTCGACGACCAGTCCCACGGCCACGGCGATGGCCGCACCGCCCACAAGAAACCAGGTGGCCTGGACCAGGGCTTCGTCGCCCTTGAGGCCGTTCAGGCGATAGACGAGGAAGGCCCCGGCAAAGGCGACCAGGGCGCCGAAGTCGACGGCCTGACGGATCC
This sequence comes from Alphaproteobacteria bacterium, assembly GCA_018826885.1. GTDB lineage: Bacteria > Pseudomonadota > Alphaproteobacteria > Caulobacterales > Caulobacteraceae > Brevundimonas. Next base: position 7,062 of record JAHJYN010000198.1, read on the forward strand.
AGGCGGGGGGCGCGGCGCGTTCAGTCATGCTGTGACCTCCAGTCCGACGAGAGACCGGGCAAAGGCGTCGGCGTCGAACGGTTGCAGATCCTCGACACCCTCGCCCACGCCGATCAGCTTGATCGGGGCATCCGACGCCTGGGCCACGGGCACCAGAACGCCCCCGCGCGCCGTGCCGTCCAGCTTGGTCATGACCAACCCGGACACATAGGCCGTCCGGCCAAAGATCTTTTCCTGCTCAAGGGCATTGCGGCCCACGGTGGCGTCGAGCACCAGCAGGGTCTCATGCGGGGCTTCCGGATCGACCTTTTTCAGGACCCGCACGATCTTGAGCAGTTCGTCCATCAGGGCCGATTTGTTCTGCAGCCGCCCGGCCGTGTCGATCAGGACAACATCATAGCCCTCAGCCCGGCCGCGGGTCAGGGCGTCGAAGGCCAGACCGGCAGGATCGGCCCCGTCGCGGCGGCTCTCGAACGTGGCCCCGGCCCGCTCGGCCCAGACTTTCAACTGCTCGCGGGCGGCGGCGCGGAAGGTGTCGCAGGCCACGACCATGACCTTGGCCCCCTGACCGGTCAGGTCGGCGGCAATCTTGCCCAGCGTCGTCGTCTTGCCCGACCCGTTGACGCCGACAAACAGGGTGACGAAGGGGCGCGGCCCGTTCAGGGGTTCATAGCGGGCCTCGTGTGAGCGCAACTCATCGGCCACGGCCTCGGCCAGCGCCGTCTTGACCTCCACCTCCGACGCCCCGGCCCCGAAGCGCAGGGCGCGGAACCGCTCGACGATGCGGTCGGTCGCGGCCGGGCCCAGATCGCTTTCCAGCAGATGCTCTTCCAGCTGTTCCAGCGCGGTCTCGCTGAGCGGTTCCCGGACGAAGGTGGAGACCACCTGTTCGGTCATCTGGCGCGAGGACCGGGACAGTCCGTCGCTCAGCCGCTGCAACCAGCCTTTTTTCGGTGCGTCATTCATGGGGTCCGCTTTAGCGGTCGCCGTCGTCAGCGTCACCTCTCACTCGAAGAAACCGCATCTTGGGGACTGCGCCCTAGATGTGCGACAAGGCGGCACTCGGCGCTCCTATGCGCTCCCGGATGGATTGATGGCCCAGACACATTCCTTCTTCAGCCCCGCGACCCACGGCTTTGTGCGCGTGGCAGCGGCCACCCCGGTCGTGTACCCCGCCGATCCGAAGGCCAATGCCGACGAACATGTCCGCCTGATCGAGGCGGCGGCGGCACAGGGCGCCGATCTGATCGTCTTTCCCGAGCTGAGCCTGAGCGGCTATGCCCTCGACGACCTGCACATGCAGGCAGCCCTGCTGGACGAGGTCGAGCGCCAGGCCCTGCGGCTGGCCGAGGCGACCGAGGACGTGGCGACCACGGTCGTCGTCGGCGCCCCCGTCCGACACGCTGAACGGCTCTACAATTGCGCGGTCGTTGTGGCCGGTGGCCGGGTGATCGGCGTGGTGCCCAAGACCTATCTGCCCAACTATCGGGAATATTATGAGAAGCGCTGGTTCTCGCCGGCGACGGATGACCTGTCGGCGGACGTGCCGCTGATGCTGGGCGACGAAGTTGTCCCCTTCGGCACGGACCTGCTGTTCGAGGCCGAGAACCGTCCCGGCTTCGTGTTCGGCGTGGAGATCTGCGAAGACTTTTGGGCACCCCTGCCCCCCTCGACCCGTCAGGCCATGGCGGGGGCCCGCATCCTGTGCAACCTGTCGGCCTCCAATATCGTCATCGGCAAGGCGGATGAACGGGCCCTGCTGTGCGCCAGCCAGTCGGCCCGTACCCTGTCGGCCTATGTGTTTACCGCCTCGGGCTGGGGCGAAAGCACCACCGACCTGGCCTGGGACGGTCAGGCGATGGTTCATGAGCTGGGCACCAGACTGGCCGAAGGCGAACGGTTCGGCATGGGCGGCGGGCTGACGATCTGCGACGTCGATGTGGACCGCATCGGTCAGGATCGTCTGCGCAACGGGACCTTCGCCGACTGCGGCCGTCACGAGGCAGACGGGTATGCGTTCGACCGGGTGCTGTTCGAGGCCCGGGAGGCCACGCCGGCCGACCTGATCCGCCCCCTCGACCGCTTCCCGTTCGTGCCGGACGATCCCGCGCGTCTGGACCGCGACTGCTATGAGGCGTTCAACATTCAGGTCCAGGGCCTGATGAAGCGGATGGTGGCGACCGGGTCAAAGACCGTCGTCATCGGCATCTCGGGTGGGCTGGACTCGACCCAGGCCCTGCTGGTGGCCTGCCGGGCCTTTGATCGGCTGGAGCTGCCACGCACCGGGATTCGCGCATACACCATGCCGGGCTTCGGGACTTCGGAGGGGACGAAGGCCAATGCCTGGGCCCTGATGAAGGCGCTGGGCGTGACAGCCGCCGAGCTGGATATCCGCCCGGCCGCGGAGCGGATGCTGGCCGACATCGGCCATCCCGCCGCCGACGGCGAACCCCTCCACGACATCACCTATGAGAATGTGCAAGCGGGGCTGCGCACCGATTACCTGTTCCGGCTGGCCAATCAGCACGACGGCTTCGTCATCGGCACGGGCGACCTGTCGGAACTGGCGCTGGGCTGGGCCACCTATGGCGTCGGCGACCACATGAGCCATTACGGCGTCAACTCCGGCGTGGCCAAGACCCTGATCCGGCATCTGATCCGCTGGGTCGCGGACCGGCAGTTGGTGGGGGCGGACGCCACCCCGGTTTTGCAGGCCATCCTCGACACCGAAATCTCGCCCGAGCTTGTGCCGGCCAAGGACGGACAGATCCAGTCGACCGAGGCGACAGTCGGCCCCTATGCGCTGAACGACTTCTTCCTGTTCCACTTCAGCCGCTACGGCATGGCACCGTCCAAGATCGCCTATCTGGCCCATCAGGCGTGGAAGGATGCCGCAACGGGGCACTGGCCGTCAGGCACGCCCGACGACGAGAAGGTGGAATACGACCTCGAGACCATCGTCTTCTGGCTGCGGAAATTCATCGTGCGCTTCTTCCAGACCAGCCAGTTCAAGCGCTCGGCCCTGCCCAACGGACCCAAGGTGGTGACCGGCGGGTCGCTGAGCCCCCGGGGCGACTGGCGTGCGCCCTCGGACGTGTCGGCCCGGGTGTGGCTGGACGAACTGGACGCCCATGTGCCCGTCAGGGGCTCGTCAACGAAAGACCCGAAATGAGCGATACCCCGACCCGCGACGCCAACGGCAATGAGCTGGCGGACGGCGACAGCGTCACCCTGATCAAGGATCTGAAGGTCAAGGGCTCGGGCGGGGTGACGCTGAAGCGCGGCACCATGGTCCGCAAGATCCGCCTGACGGGCGACCCCGACGAGATCGAGGCCAATGTCGACAAGGTGAAGGGCCTCGTGCTGCGCACCGAATTCGTCAAAAAGGCCTGAGCCGCCTTCGCTCAGGGTACGTCCGACAGGAATTCGAAGATCGCCGCCCGCGCCGCCGGTTCGTCCAGCATGGGCGCGTGGCCGATGCCGGGGACCTCGACATAGTCCATCTTCGGGGCGCGCTTGCGCATCTTTGCGGCAATGTCGGCGCTGAGCAGGTCTGAGGTCTCGCCGCGCACCAGCAGGGTCGGTCGGGCCTTGGCCAGACGCCCGAACATGGGCCACAGATTGGGCACCAGGGCCTTGTCACCGCCTGCCCGGATCGGCACCGAGATGTCGGGATCATAGTCGAGCACGGGCGTCCCCTCGGTGCCCTCGCGGAAAACGCGCCTGGCAAAGGCGGCCCAGTCGTCGGGGCCATAATGGGGGAAGGCGACGCCATTGGTCTTTTCGACATAGGCGGCCGCCGCCTCCCACGTCGGGGTGTCGACCGGCGTCCCGGTATAGGCAGCGATGCGGGCGAGGCCAGCCTTGTCTACCTCGGGGCCGATGTCGTTCAGAATGGCGGCGGCAATGACCTTTGACCGAAGGGCCGAGACCGCCATGGTGATCAGTCCGCCCATGGAGGTGCCGAGGAAGACCGCCCGTTCGATGCCCGTCTGGGCCAGCAGGGCCAGTACATCCTTGGCATAGGTCGCCGGCTGATAGGTCATGGGGTCCGGCGCCCGGTCCGAGCGCCCACGGCCGCGCACATCGACCGCCAGCACCCGCCGGCCGCCCTGGGCCAGCAGGGTGGCGATTCCATGAAAGTCGGCCGAATTGCGGGTCAGGCCGTGGATGGCGATGACCGGCAGGCGCGCCTGACCATCCGCCCCCGCATAGTCGCGGGCGTAGAGGTCCAGCCCGTCCTCGGAGGTGAAGCGGCGCTCGGCATAGGTCCGGGTCTCGGTCATGATCTGGGCTCCGACGGCTGGGTATTTCACCCCATGTAGAATTTATGCCTCAGATCGCCAGCAGGTCGCGAACGAAATCGTCGAGATTTCCACCGTCGAAGAGAAAGCCGGGGATGCCGGCTCTCCGCGCGGCCTCCATGTCGCTGGGCCGGTCGCCGATCATGAAGGCGCGCTTCGGATCAATGCCGTGGTCGGCGACCGCCCGCAGGATCATGCCGGGATTGGGCTTGCGGTCCGGGTGGTCGGGGTGACGCCAGGCCGGATCGACCGCCTCGGCATGGTAAGGACAGGCATAGACCGCCCCGATGCGCGCCCCCTTTGCCGCCAGTCGACGGACGATCAGATCGTTGAAGGCCTCCATCTGGCCGTGGCTGAACATGCCGCGCGCGACACCGGACTGGTTGGTCACGATCACCACCAGATAGCCCAGGGTGTTCAGCCGCCGAACGGCCTCGGCCGCGCCGGGCACAAAGGCCAGCTGGTCCTCGCGGTGCGGATAGCCGACATCGTCGATGAGGACCCCGTCACGATCCAGAAACACGGCCGAATGGCCGGCGGACGCCGGTACTGAAATCACGTCTTCTCCCGAATCAGGGACGGAGGAATGGGTCCGCAAACGGACATTGAGGTCGCCCTGATTAGGGCGCATCGTAAAAAGCCGCAACGCGAAGTGACCGTCCCCCGTTTGGTCAGAAGGGCGCGTGCTTGCTATGGCGCGCCACCAGACGCGGGACCAACCCGCCGCACAGGAAGACAGACCCATGAGCATCGCCTTCATCGACCTGCAGGCCCAGCGCCGTCGCCTCGGCGGAAAGATCGAGGCGGCCGTCATGGCGGCCGTGGAAAGCGGCGCCTGGGTCATGGGCCCGCCGGTTCGCCAGTTCGAGGACGAGCTGGCCGCCTTCGGTCAGGCCAAACATACGCTGGGCTGTGGCAATGGCACCGACGCCCTGGTCCTGCCGCTGATGGCCTGGGGCCTGCGCACGGGCGACGCGGTGTTCGTGCCCAGCTTCACCTTCACCGCCACGGCCGAGGTGGTGCCGTGGCTGGGCTGCACGCCGATCTTCGTCGATGTGGACCCGCACACCTACAATATGGATCCGGTCAAACTCGAGGCCGCGGTCGAGGCGGTGAAGGCCGAGGGCAGGCTGAGGCCGCGCGTGGTCATCGCCGTCGACCTGTTCGGCCAGCCCGCCGACTATCCGGCGATCCGGGCCATCTGCGACCGCCATGACATGAAGCTGATCGCGGATTCGGCGCAGGGGTTCGGCTGTACGCTGAATGGCGCCCATCCGCTGAAGTGGGCCGACATCACCACCACCAGCTTCTTCCCGGCCAAGCCGCTGGGCTGTTACGGCGACGGCGGGGCGGTGCTGACCGACGATGCTGATCTGGCCGAGGAAATGGATTCGCTGCGCGTGCACGGCAAGGTCGTGGCCAAGGACATGCAGGGGCAGACGTTCGACCATGACCCGAAATATCTGGCCATGCGGATCGGCATGAACTCGCGCCTCGACACCCTCCAGGCCGCGATCCTGATCGAAAAGCTGAAGGTCTTCCCCGAGGAGATCGAATGGCGGAACCGCATCGCGGCCCGCTACAATGAGCACCTCGCCCCCCACGTCGCAGCCGTGCCGCAGGTGATCGAGGGCGGTGTTTCCGTGTGGGCGCAGTACACGATCGAGCACGACGACCGCGCCGGCCTGATCGACCATCTGAAGGCCGAGGGTGTGCCGACCGCCGTCTATTATCCGGTCCCCATGCACATGCAGCCGGCCTATGCGCGCTTTCCGCAAGGGGCCGGGGGCCTGCCGGTCACCGAGCGCCTGAAGGACCGGGTGCTGAGCCTGCCCATGCACGCCGATCTGGACGAGGCCACCCAGGACCGCGTCATCGCCGCCGTCGCCAGCTACAAGGGATAGACCCCATGCAAACTCTGAAGATCGGCGTGGCCGGCGCCGGCGTCATGGGCCGCAACCATGCCCGGGTGCTGACCGACATTCGCGACGTCCACCTGACCCATGTGTTCGACCCCGATGCCGTGGTCGCGAAAGGCGTGGCCGAGGCCTATGGCGCATCGCCCGTCACAACCGCCGACGCCTTCGCCGATGCCGGGCTCGATGCCGCCGTCATTGCCACGCCCAACCGCACCCATGCCGATCTGGGCGTCGCCCTGCTGGAGCGGGGCGTCCATGTGCTGGTCGAAAAGCCGATCGCCGCGACCGTCGAAGATGCCCAACGGCTGATCGATGCGGCAAAGGCCAATGACCGGGTGCTGATGGTCGGCCAGGTCGAGCGCTTCAATCCGGCGGTCGAGGCGGTCAAGCGCGCCATTGCCGATGAGGATGTCATTTCGATCCAGATCACCCGGGTCGGCCCCTTCCCGCCCCGCATGGGTGAGGTCGGCGTGGTCATCGATCTGGCCGTGCA
>JAHJYN010000199.1 GCA_018826885.1 Alphaproteobacteria bacterium
CCTTACCGCAGCGCCCCCGGCGGGCGGGGGTGTCCTGCGACACCTCCCGGAACGGCCGAGTATCCCCCTCGACCCTTGCCGCCATCACGCACCCGGAGGCGGTGATGAGGGTGTTCGGACCCTGAGGCCCGATCCCGCTCCATCCGCTCCCGCCGCTCACAAGGTCGCAGGCCTCACGAGCCCTCCGTGCAACGGGACGGGAGGAGAGTGGCACGGTCCCGAGGTGAGGCGGGCAGAACGGTTCGAGAAACGGGAGGGGTGTTGAAAGGGCAGGGGAATTGGGGGGCGGCTTTCATAGCCGAGGGCATCGACCCACCCTCATTGTCCCTTCTCCCGATGGGAGAAGGTGTCGCGCGAGCGACGGATGAGGGGCGGTGGCATCCGCCGGCGGACGCCGTGGCAGGACCGGTGCGACGGCTCACGCCGAGGGAGGCGGAGAGCCCCTCACCCCCAACCCCCTCTCCCACGGGAGAGGGGACAACGCGCCTCGCTCGGACCCGTTGTGCGGACCGCCGGATCAGGCGCCTGCGGGTGCCCGGATCGATTGGGCATAGGCCTGGGCCGACCCGAAACTCCGGCCGTCCGGCATCGCCCCATCGCAGACGGCGTTGGCGGCCACGAGGGTCCCTTCCGCTTCGCTGACCGGCACGGCTTCCGTAGGCGCGTCGACCTCCGTGATCAGGCGGCCGTCCATGGCATAGAAGGCGGCCCTGTCGGCGCTGATGGTGCGGGCCTCGCAGTCGAATACGACGTCCAGCACCATATATCCGGGGAACCCCTCCGGCTCGGTGGAGACCCCGACGCTGCGCGCTGTGCGGGCGGTCGGCGGGCCGCTGATGCTGGTCACGTCCAGCGCGGTATAGAAATCGACGCTGTCATCGACCTGCCGCCAGTCGGCCGGCTCCTGAAGGCTGGAGCCAAGGCTGACCGCAGCTGCGATCACGGTGACGATACTGAACATGGCGGGTTTCCTTCGGGATCAATTCCGGGCAGCGAACTGTCGGCCTTCATTTCCCGGCCCGCTGCGTCTCGATCCAGCGGTCCATGTGGGCGTCGAGGAAGGTGAGGTCATCAGGGCAGGGTCACGGTGTAGTCCGAGATCGACACCCCGGACACCGTACCGTCCGTGATGGTTAAGGCGTAGTGCCAGCGGTCATCGCGATAGGTCTCGATGAATTGGCTCCGTGCCCGACATTTCTCGAACTTTTCGTAGTCCGGGAAATAGGTGCGTCCGTCGCAGCTCCGCGCGAACGGCGTGAGGTGCGACAGCTCCTCGCGCATGCTGGCGTAGCTCGTACCAGGCTGAATGCCCGTCAGTTCAGGCGATGGCTTGGGGCCACAGCCAACCAAGGTCAGGGCTGCGACAAGAAGCAGGCCTCTCCTCACGAGGCTCACTGCTTCGTCCGCTGTGTTTCGATCCAGCGGTCCATGTGGGCGTCGAGGAGGGCGAGGGGGAGGGGGCCGGGGACGAGGAGGGCGTCGTGGAAGGCGCGGACGTCGAAGTCTTCGCCAAGGGCCGTCTCGGCACGGGTGCGGATCTGGCGCAGGCGGATCTCGCCGATCTTGTAGGCCGTGGCCTGACCGGGCCAGCCGACATAGCGCTGCAGTTCGGTCTCGATATTGTGGGGGGCGAGCGCCGAGTTGTCAGTGAAACAGGCGCGGGCCTGTTCGACGGACCAGCCCATCCAGTGCATCCCGGTGTCGGCCACGAGCCGGCAGGCGCGCCACATCTCATAGCTGAGGCGGCCGAAGCGTTCGTAGGGGGTGCGATAAAAGCCCATCTCCTCGCCGAGGAATTCGGCATAGAGGCCCCAACCTTCGGTGAAGGCGGTGACATTGGCGTCGCGCCGGAAATAGGGCTGGTCGGCGGCCTCCTGTTGCAGGGCAATCTGCAGATGGTGGCCGGGCACGGCCTCGTGCAGGGTCAGGGCGGGAAGCTCATACAGCGGGCGCTGATCCAGCTTTGAGGTGTTGACCATATAGCCGCCGGCGATGCCGTTCCGCATCGAGCCGGAGAAGTAGCGGCCGGTGGTGTAGTTGGCCTCGATCTCGGCGGGCACGGGCCGGACGCCGTAAGGCAGACGCGGCAGGGTGCCGAACAGGGCGGGCAGGCCGTCATCGGCCCGCTTGGCCATCTCCGAGGCCTTTTCCAGCAGTTCCTCGCGGCTGGAGGCGTAGAACTGCGGGTCGGTGCGCAGGAAGGTCAGGAAGCCGGGGAAGTCGCCGGTCCAGCCGGCGGCGCGCATCTCGATCTCCATCCGGGCGCGGATGCGGGCGACCTCGTCGAGGCCGGTCTGGTGGACCTGATCGGGGGTCAGGTCGGTGGTGGTGTAGCCGCGCACCAGCCAGGCATAGATCTCACGGCCACCGGGGCGGTGGACCAGACCGGGGGTCTCGGGGGCGAGCGGCAGATAGTCGTCCTTGAGGAAGTCCCGCCAGGCGAGGCGGCGCGGCTGGATGTGGTCGTGGACGATGGCCTCGGCCCGGGCCTGATACGCGCGGCGCTCGCCCTCGGGGAGGGAGGCCGGAAGGTTGGCGGTGGGGCGCAGGAGCGGGTCGGTGGCGGCGGTCAGGGCGGCGTCGGTTTCGGCCAGCAGCAGGGCGCTTTCGACCACCGAGCGCGACTGGAGGAGGCCGGTGTCGAGCCCGCGCCGGGCATTGGCGAGGGTGGCGTCGAACAGGGGGCCCATATTCTCCAGCCGGGTCAGCCAGGCCTCGACATCGTCGCGATCCGTCAGGCGGGCAGAGCCCGCGATATAGGCCGCCGACTGGCCAAAACCGCCCTCGGAGTTGAAGGCCATACGCGAGACATCGAGGTCGATGCCCTCGATGGCGCGGGTGATCAGCCAGGTGGCAAAGGCGTGGTTCTGGGCCTCGGCCGGGCTGAGGGCGGAAACGTCGATGGCAGCCAGCCGGTCGGACAGGGCGACCAGTTCGGGCCGGCGGGCCAGCTCGCCCTGACGCGACAGATCGGGCAGGCGCGAGCGGGCCGCCTCGTCACCTTCCTGCGAGGCGCCAAAGGGGTCGTGCCGTTTGAGGAAGGCCTCATAGTCGGTGATGACGGCGGCCAGAGCTTCACCAGAGGACTGGGCTTGGCTGGCGCTGGGGGCCGCGGCGGCGGGCGGCGTCGCCGGGCTGGAGGCCGGTGTCGCGCAGGCGGAGACGCCGATCATGAGCGCTGCAAGCGCCGTGGCCAGAGCCGGTCTGTTCATTGGTCATTCCCCCGGAGATCGAGAGGGCAGTCGAGACGAGGGGGGCCGTGCCGTCAAGCGGAGGCTCAGCCGCAGTGGGCGAAGAAGCGCTCTATGCCGTCGGTGGAGGCGGGATGCGCCACCATCAGGACGCGGCCCTCGGCGTCGTGGAGACCCAGCCAGCCCAGCCTGCGAAACCGCTGGAAGACCGGGGGCGTGGTTGCGGCCTCGGCGAGGACCTCGCCGTGTTCGAACAGTTCGGAGGCCTCGATCTTGCCGGTGAAGCGCTCGGTCTCGCCGCCGGACTCGAGATAGATGACCGGCTGGCCGTCGGCATCGGCGGGGCGGAACAGGTCGAGGCGACCGCTACCCCTGTCGCAGGCCAGGGCCAGCCAGACGTCGTCGCTCTCGGCCCGGCCATAGGCGAGGGAGGCCTGGTCGTCCTCGATGAACAGGGCCCAGTCGTGGTCGGCGATCGGCTGGGGGGCGGAGTCGGGGGTGTCGTCCGTCGGGCTGAGCGCCGTGGGCGTGGCGTCCATCGACGCGCAGGCCCCGAGCGTCAGAAGCGCGACGAGGAGCGGCAGAGTGGTGGCGCGCATGATGTCCCCCGAGCCGGGCGGCTCAATCGGCGCAGATTTCCGTGAAACGGCGCAGCTTTGCAAGGTGGGGACGCGAGAAGGTGATCATGCGGGTCTGATCGCCGGCCACGACCTCGAGCGATCCGGTCGCCGTGAAGTTGGCGATGGCCGGGTGATCGGTGCGCAGGGTCAGGGAAAAGGGGTCAGAGCCATCGCCGGCCGCCATCTGGGCCGTGCCGCTGGCGTCGCCGGAGCGGAAATTGGCAAAGCCGTCGCGCGCCGGCAGATCGTAGAAGCTGACGACCATGCGGCCCGAGCCGGGCGCGCAGGCCAAGGTGGTGGTCAGGCGGTCGGTGTCCGGGATCTCGCGGGCGAGAACGGTCTCGCGCGCATCCTCATAGAGGGACCAGACCCAGCCCTCGGCCTGGGGCAGGCCCGCGTGCAGGGCCAGTGTGGCAGCCAGCGCAATCATCATGGGGTCCCTCTCCCGAACGGAGAAGAGATGATCAGGCCGGAGCCGTTCCGCAAGAGGCGAAGAAGGCCTTCACGGCTTCCTGATCGGCCTCGGGCGAGCCGATGGCGACCTTGCCCTGATCGCTGACGACGGTCATTTTGCCGGTCGCGGCCAGATCTGCCAGCGCGGGGTCATGCTTGTCGATCTCGGATTCGTGCAGGACGCCATCGGTCATGGGATCGCGATACGAGGACTGTCCGGAGGCGGTGTCGGCCTCGGCGCGGACCGAGCCCAGGGTCGACACCTTGTCCTCGCCCTGCGTGCACATCAGCATCAGCACCAGCTGGTCGGAGTTGGCGACGCCATAGGCCAGTTTGGCGGTGTCGCCCTCGGTGTGGAAATGCCAGTCCATGGCGGGTGCGGCAGGCGCGGCTTCGACCGGAGCCTCAGCCACGAGCATGATCGGAGCCGCAGCGACGCCGTCTTCGGCGGTGTAGCTCTGGGCCGCGTGGGCGACCAGGCCCAGGGCGGCGACGGCGGGGATCAGGATCTTGAACATGCGAATACCTCTCTGGTGAGGGAAACGCGGCGCGCCGTTAACGGTTCACGGCCAAGCTTCAACCCCCGGCAGAAACTGCCGGGGGCGAGCTGTCGGATGTTTGGGCGGGACGTCAGAAGGGGCTGAAGCGCTCGACCAGCGACTGGGCCGCGGGGGTGGCCTGCATGCGGCTGATGTCGCCGCGGCCGCCGTAGGAGATGCGGGCCTCGGCGATCTGGGTGTGGTCGATGCTGTTGGCCGAGGAGATGTCCTGCGGGCGGACGATGCCGGCCACGGTCAGTTCGCGCACCTCGCGGTTGGTGCGGACCTCCTGACGGCCCTGAATGATCAGATTGCCGTTCGGCAGGACGTCGGTGACGACCGCGGCGATAGTCAGGCTGACCCGCTCGGAGCGGTTGACGCTGCCGGAACCGGAGGCATTCGCCTGGCCCTCGATGCCGACCATATTGGCCGGGTCAAAGCCGCCCGGGAAGGCGCGGCCGATACTGTTCTCGAGCCCGAAGAAGTTGGTCACCCCGCCCGAGGCGTCGTTGGTGCGGGCGCGCTGGGTGGAGTTCTGGGTCTGGGCGCTGTCGTCGATGTCGATGCGGACGGTGACGATGTCGCCGACATAGCGGGCGCGCTGGTCGCCGAAGAAGGTGCGGGCGCCGGTGCGCCACAGGCTGTTGGCGCTGGCCGGGCGGGATTCCGGGGCCGGCAGATACTGCTGCTGGACCGGGACGAGGGCCGCCGGATAGCCGATCGGGGCCAGTTCCGGGCCGCGCACGGCCTCGACCGCGGTCGAGCAGGCGCCCAGCGACAGGGCGGAGAGGGCGGTCAGGGTCAGGACGATACGCATGGGAATCCTCTCGGCGGGACGGATCAGCGGGACTGGGCGCGGAAGGTACGGGCGGCGGGGCCGACCATGGCCTGACCGGGGGCGGTGGCGATGGCCTCGATGGTGCGGCCGGACTGCAGGTTCAGGATGGGCACGGGCTCGCCGACGGCGGCATCACGCGTCGCCCGGCCGGTGATGGTCAGGGTCAGCCCCTGATCGACATAGGCGACCTGGACCATGTCATTGCGGGCGATAACCTGGGGCTGGGCGAGGTCGCGGCCCAGCACCGGCGTGCCGGAGCGCATGGCCCGGCGCGCGGACAGGCCGATGACCTCCTCGGCGTCGGCCGGGCCGCCGACCGGGGCGCGGTGGGCCTGCACCTCGGTCCAGGCGAGATCCTCGGGGCGGATGATGTCACCGGCGGCGAGGCTGCGGGTCCAGGTCAGGACTTCGACGGTCTCGCCCGGGCGGGCCGCGGCAGAGGTGGCCGACGGGGCTGCGGGTGTCGTGCTGCCCTGACGGACGACCACCCGGCGCAGGCCGCGCGGGTTCGACCAGACCAGACCGGCCTGGTGGGCGCGCGACTGGACCATGCCGGCGTCGAGCACGACGGTCGGGCCGGCGCGGCGGGCGATGACGATGTGGGCGGCGGCGCCTGCACCCTCGAACAGTTCGCCGAGCGTGACCTGACCGTCGTCGTCGACCGGATTGTCGCGCAGGGTGACCGGCGCCGCCGCCAGCGCCGCCGAAGCGGCAAAGGCGAGGCAGACACCCAGCGCCAGGCGGCGGATGAGGCGGGCCATCAGCCCTTCACCTGGGCCGAGACCGACATCATTTCGTCGGCGGTCGAGATGACCTTGGAGTTCATCTCATAGGCGCGCTGGGCGATGATCAGGGCGCTGATCTCGGAGACGGCATCGACGTTCGAGGACTCGGTGTAGCCCTGCAGCAGCTGGCCGAAGCCGGGCTCACCCGGGGCGCCCGGGGTGGCAGGGCCGGAGGCCGCGGTTTCCAGCAACAGGTTGTCGCCGATGGCCTCAAGGCCCGCCTCGTTGAAGAAGGTGGCGATCTCGATCTGGCCGACGACGGTCGGTTCAGTCTGGCCGGACTGGATGACCTGGACCTCGCCCGCCTTGGAAATGAAGACGTCGATGGCGTCCTGGGGGATGCTGATGGCGGGCTCGACCGCATAGCCGTCGTCGGTCACGACCTGGCCCTGACCGTTGACGGAGAAATTGCCCGCGCGGGTGTAGGCGGTTTCGCCCGAGGGCAGGGTGATCTGGAAATAGCCCTTGCCGTCGATGGCCAGATCCAGCCGGTTGCCGGTCTGGGTGGGGGTGCCCTGTTCGGTGATGCGATAGACGCTGCCGGCCTTCACACCGGCGCCGATCTGGATGCCGGTCGGGACCACCGTGCCCTGCGCCGAGGAGCTGCCGCCCATCCGCTCGACGTTCTGGTACAGCAGGTCCTGGAACTCGGCCCGCTGACGCTTGAAGCCAACCGTGTTCATGTTGGCGATGTTGTTGGAGATGACCTCGACGTTCAGCTGCTGGGCCGACATGCCGGAAGCGGCGGTGCGTAGCGCTCTCATGGGATTGCTCTCCTTGAGGGGGAAGGGGGAAGGGGACGGGTCGGCATCAGCCCACGCGTCCCAGCCGCTCGACGGATTTGCGGCTCAGTTCGTTGCTCTGTTCGATCATCTTCGAGATGCGCTCATAGCTGCGGCTGATCTCGATCAGATTGGTGATCTCGAGGATGGGATTGACGTTGGATCCCTCCAGCATCCCCTGATGGATACGGGCGTCGGGAGCGTCCATCGGCTGGGCATTGGAGGTGTTGCGGTACAGGCCGTTGCCGGCCTTTTCGAGCACCGAGAGGGTGTCGAAGCGGACGACCGTCAGCCGGCCGACGACCTGGCCGTCCTGGCTGATGGTGCCGTCTCCGGCGACCTGGGGCGCGCCGCGCGCCGGATCCAGCAGGATCTCTCCACCGTCGCCGAGCACCGGCAGTCCGGCGGCGGTGACCAGCAGGCCCTCGGGGCTGATGGTGAAGGCGCCGTCGCGGGTATAGGCCTCGCCGTCGCCGTCGCCGTCCTGGACGGTGAAAAAGGCGCCGTCGCCCTCGATGGCGAAATCCAGGGTCCGGCCGGTCTGCGACAGGGCGCCCTGGCCGTAGTCGCGACCCACGCCCCGGTCCAGAACAAAGCTGACCCCCGGGCGGACGGCATCGTTGCGGGCGCCCTGGCCGATCTCGGTGCCGACCATCAGCTGCTCGACCTTGAAGCCGGTGGTGTTCGCATTGGCGATGTTGTTGGCCACGATGTCGAGCTCGCGGCGCAGCGTCATCTGGCGTGACAATCCGATGTAGGCGACGTTTTCCAAGACGAAACTCCTTCGCTCATCCCGTCGCAAAGGCTGTGCCAAGAAGGTTAACGCCGTAAAATCAATGAGATGGTCAATTCCGCGTCTGAGGCACCCGGCAGGAAATGCCGGTTCTAAACGCCCCGTTAACCAAAACCCGGTTCTTTAGGCGGGTCAGAGTGGGGCCATAGCGCATGCTGAAATTTGGCAAGAAGAAAAAGGCCGAGGGCACAGACGTCGCCGTGGCCGAAGGCGGCGGCGAAGGTGGCGACGGCGAGGGCGAAGCGGCCCCCGCCAAGAAGAAGCTGCCGCTGCTGTTCATCATCATCCCCGTTGCCCTGCTGGTGCTGGGGGGTGGAGGCGCAGGCGCCTTCTTCATGCTCTCGCCCAAGCCGGCCGCGGCCGAGGGGGGCGACGGCCATGAAGCGCCCAAGGACGACGGCCATGGCGAGAAGAAGAAGGCTGACAAGGGCGGCGGTCACGGCGGCGGCGGCGAGGAGCCGGACCCGGCGCTGGGCAAGATCACCGAGGGGCCGGACGGTGTGACCTTCTACACCCTTCCCGACATGGTGGTGAATATCCAGACCTCCGACGGTCGCCCCGCCTATCTGAAGCTGCGTCTGACGCTGGAGCTGGAGGACGCCCATCTGGCCGATCAGCTGATGGCCGAGATGCCGCGCCTGCAGGACATGTTCCAGGGGTTCCTGCGCGAGCTGCGCACCGAGGACCTGAACGGCTCGGCGGGCAATTTCCAGCTGCGCGCGGAAATCCTGCGCCGGGTCAATCTGATCCTGGCGCCTGGCAAGGCGGAAGCCGTGCTGATCGAAGAAATGCTGGTGAACTAGAATGGCCGAGGCCGCACTCGCCGATACCGAGGACGATCCGTTCGGCGCCGCCGGCGCCGACGACAATCGTGCCGGCCTGATGCCGGAACGGGTGCTGAACCAGGAAGAGATCGACAGCCTGCTCGGCTTTGACATGAGCGGCGACGATGAGGAGCGCTCGGGCATCCGGGCCATCATCAATTCGGCGCTGGTCAGCTATGAACGCCTGCCGATGCTGGAGATCGTCTTCGACCGCCTGGTGCGGCTGATGACGACATCCCTGCGCAACTTCACCAGCGACAACGTCGAGGTCAGCCTCGACAACATCTCGTCGATCCGGTTCGGCGACTATCTGAACTCGATCCCGCTGCCCGCGATCCTGGCGGTGTTCCGGGCCGAGGAGCTGGACAACTACGGCCTGCTGACCGTCGACTCCAACCTGATCTATTCGATCGTCGATGTCCTGCTGGGCGGACGGCGCGGCACGGCGGCGCTGCGGATCGAGGGGCGGCCCTATACGACCATCGAGCGGGTGCTGGTGCAGCGGATGGTCGAGGTGGTGCTGAACGATGCCAAGGCCGCCTTCGAGCCCCTGACCCCGGTGCATTTCAACCTCGACCGTCTGGAGACCAATCCGCGCTTTGCGGCCATCGCCCGACCGGCCAACGCGGCCATTCTGGTCAAGCTGCGCATCGATATGGAGGACCGCGGCGGGCGCATCGAACTGTTGCTGCCGTACGGCACGCTGGAGCCGATCCGCAAGATGCTGCTCCAGCAGTTCATGGGCGAGAAGTTCGGCCGCGACAATATCTGGGAAGGCCACCTTGCGACCGAGCTCTGGACCACGGGCACCGAGGTGCGGGCTGTTCTGGACGAGCAGCAGGTCCCCCTGTCGCGGGTGCTGAACCTCAAGGTTGGCGACACCCTGATGCTGAATGCGACGCCCAATTCCGAAATCTCGATCCGCAGCGGCACCATCCCGCTGACGACGGGGCGGATGGGGCGAAAGGGCCAGAATATCGCCGTGCGTGTCGAGGCGCCGGTACGGGTGGATATCGCGGAGCGTCTGGCCAAGCAGAAGGGTCTGTCATGATCGGAACGGTTCTGGATGCCATATTGATGCTGCTGCTGGTCAGCGCCATCGCCTATGGCGTGCGGCTGGATCGCCGGCTGAAGGCGGTTCGCGAGGGCCAGGCAGCCTTCGCCGGGGCGATCGCAGAGCTGAACAGCGCGGCCGGGCGGGCTGAGTCGGCGCTGAAGACCCTGCGCGAGGCCGGGCAGGAAACCGATCTGCTGCACGACCGCATCGTCAAGGCGCGAGCCCTGAAGCAGGAGCTGGAAGGTCTGCTGGCGCGCGAGGGCCGCGAGGTCCGGGCGGCGGTTGCTGCGGCGCCTGCGCCCGAGCCGAAGTTGAAGATGGCCCCGGGCGCGGATCCCTCGACCGACCTTTACGGCAAGCTGGAGAGCCTGGCCGTCGCTCCAGATGTCCCGGGAGAGGCGGCCGAGCGCTTCGCCCCCGTGCTGCAGGCCCTGGCCGCTAACCACGCTGCGAAACAAAGCCTGAACCGCGCCCGACGTAGTCTGGACGAAGACCTGTTTGCTGCCTGATCCCTCCTGTCGCGCCCCCTGAAAGCCCCTGATGTCCAAGCTGCCTCGCCTCCTGCCCCTCGTTGCCATCGCCATCGGCGGGGTGATTGCCGTGCGCGCGGCCGGAACCGTGCCGGGCATGTTCCAGGGCGCCGTGGCCTGGGCCGAGGAGGCGGTTCCCGCCGAGGGGACCGAAGCGCCCAAGCCGCCGGTGACCGGCGTCTGCACCCTGACCGACGAACAGCTGGCGGATCAGGCCGGGATCTCGCCGGCCGAGCTTCGGGTCATCCAGTCGCTGTCAGGGCGCCGGGTTGAGCTGGACGCCCGCGAGGAAGAGATGGCGACCATGTTGCCGCTGCTGATCGCCGCCGAGCAGAAGATCGATGCCCGCATCGCCGAGTTGAACGCGGTCAAGGGTGAGGTCGAGGGCATGCTGGGCCAGCTCGACGAAAAGGAACAGGCCGAGGTCGACCGGCTGGTGCAGGTCTATTCCGCCATGCGGCCGCGCGACGCGGCAGCGGTGTTCGTGACGCTGGACGACGAGGTCCGCCTGCCCGTGGCGGCCGCCATGCGGCCCCGGGCGCTCGCCGCCATTCTGGCGCAGATGCCGCCGGCCGAGGCCCGCGAGCTGACCGAAAAGCTGGCCGGGATGAACACGCGTCCGGATCTGGAAGCGCGGGCTGCGGCGGCCAGTGAAGGGACACCGGCCCCGGCCGCGACGCCGCCTGCAGCCACGCCGGCCGCCACCCCGGCCTCACCTCCGGCAACGACGCGCGCACAGCCCGCCCGCCAACCGGCACGCCAGACGCCCCGGCAGACTCCGCCTGCGCGCCAAGCCCCGCCGCCCGCGGCGGAAACGCCCGCCCCTGATCGTGCCGCCGCTGCCGCCGACACCCCGGCGCGGGGCCCGGCCCGCCAGACGGTGCAATAGGCCGAACCCCTTGCCATGACGGGCTGAAGCCCTAAGACGGCGATCCTGTTTCCGTTTCCGCCCGAGGACCCCTCATGTCCGATACCCCGCCCGATCGCCTGTGCGTCGATCCCGACAGCAAATTCCACGATGAGGCCGTGCTGGCGCGGGGCGTCGGCATCCGCTTCAAGGGCGAGGAAAAGACCAATGTCGAGGAATATTGCGTCTCCGAAGGCTGGGTGCGTCTCGCCGTCGGCAACCGCGTGGACCGGCGCGGCAAGGCCCTGACCGTCAAACTGCAGGGACCGGTCGAGCCCTATTTCCAGGACGTCGAGTAGCGCTCGGTCGATCGGGCTTTGCGCCCCGCCCGCGAGCCGCTAGGACTGCGGCTCCGGTTTTCGGGGGAGATGACGATGCGGCTTGCAGCAACAGCAGTGGCAGGGGCGCTGGGATTGATGGCGTTGGGTGTGACCTCGGTCGCGCTGGCCCAGAGCGCCGAGGACATCCGGATCGCCGAACAACTGCGCGATCGCGCCCTTGAGGGCAGCGGCGCGTTCGAAATCGTCGAGGAGCTGACCACCCGGTTCGGTCCGCGTCCGGCGGGCTCGGGCTCGGAACAGGCCTCTGCACGCTGGGGTGCCGAGCTGATGACCGGCATGGGCTTTGCCAACGTCGAGATCGAATCCTTTCCGCTGAAGCTGTGGGAACGGGGCGAGACCCGGGTCGAGATCCTGTCGCCCTTCCCCCAGGCCCTGGTGGCGACCGCGCTTGGCGGGACGATTTCGACGCCGCCGGGCGGCATCGAGGCCGAGGCCGTGATCTTCGAGACCTATCAGGAGCTGCTGGACCAGCCCGAGGGCGCGCTGACCGGCAAGATTGTGGTGGTGCTGCAAGATACGGTGCCGGCCCAGGACGGGCGCGGCTATGGCACCAGTTCGCCCATCCGCGGGCAGGGGCCGTTCGAGGCCGCGAAGCGCGGGGCGGTCGGCTATGTGCTGCGCTCGCTGGGCACCCACGACCATCGCTTTGCCCATACGGGGGCGACCCGGGTGGGGGAGGGCCAGATCCCCGCCTTTGCCATCAGCCCGCCGGATGCCGACCAGCTGCGCCGCGCGCAACGTCTGACCGATGAGCCGATCCGCATGCGGCTGGTCTCCGGGGCAGGCTTTGTCGCCGACAGCCATTCGCAGAATGTCGTGGCCGAGGTGGTCGGCTGGGAGTTTCCCGATCAGGTGATCGTCATCGGCGGCCATCTGGACAGCTGGGATCTGGGCACGGGCGCGATCGACGACGGGGCGGGCATCGCCATCACCACGGCGGCGCTGAAGCTGATCGAGGACCTGCCGGTGCAGCCGCGCCGCACGATCCGCGTGGTCTGGTGGGGTTCGGAGGAGGTCAGCCAGCCGCCGCCGTCGCAGGGTCTGGCCGGGGCGCGCTTCTATGCCGACCGCCGCGCCGATGACCTGGAGATGCATATTGCCGCCAGCGAGAGCGACTTCGGCGCGGGCCGGATCTACAGCCTGGCTTTGCCTGCGGGTGCCGGCGACAGCGAGCTGCGTCGCGCCGCCATGCGGGTGCTGACGCCGCTGGGCATTCTGTTCGACGGGGCGCCTGCGACCGGCGGCGGGCCCGACACCACGCCGCTGGTGCAGGCCGGGGTGCCCGCCTTCCGCCTGAACCAGCAGGGCATGGACTATTTCGACTGGCACCATACGGCCGACGATGTGCTGGACCGGATCGACCCGGAGGCGCTGGACCAGAATGTCGCCGCCTGGGCCGCCTTCCTGTGGCTGCTGGCCAACTCCGACATCGACTTCCGGGCCTTACGGGCGGCGCAATAGGCCCTCTGGCGAGCGTGGCGAAACTGGTAGACGCAAGCGACTTAAAATCGCTCGACTTCGGTCATGCGGGTTCGAGCCCCGCCGCTCGCACCAGGCCTCAGCGCTTCTTGCCCAGCTCGGCGGCGATGTCCTTGATGTTGCGGCCGACCTTGCGATGGGCGGTGGTCAGCTGGTCGCGGGTGACGCCCCAGCGCTTCATCCAGTGCTCCATGGCCTGACGCTCGGACAGGTCCAGCCGGTCCTTGTCGATGAAGCCGCGCTTGTCCTTGAGGCCCGCCATGGTCGTCTCCGTTGATCGGGATGGGGTAGCGCGAAACGGGGCCGGGCGCGACCAGCCAAACTGCGCGGAATCGGCGTAACTTCGTGTTTCTCGCAAAGAACCGCCCTTAACCCGACGCGCTTTCGTGGGCACAAGGGGGAAATCCCCTCCGTTCGCATGGATAGTCGATGAAGAGAGCCCGACACGCCCGGATCGTCGCGACCCTGGGACCGGCCAGCCGGTCGCCCGGCATGGTCAAGACCCTGGCCCAGGCCGGGGTGGATGTGTTCCGCCTGAACTTCAGCCATGGCTCGCACGACGACCATGCGGCGGCGCTGAAGGCGGTGCGCGGGGCCGAGATGGCGCTCAAGCGGCCGCTGGGGGTGCTGGCCGACCTGCAGGGGCCGAAGCTGCGGCTGGGCCGGTTCAAGGACGTCGAGATCGACATCAAACCCGGCCACACGCTGCGGCTCGACCTCGATCCGGAGCCCGGCGACGAGACCCGGGTGCAGATGCCGCATCCGGAGATTTTCAAGGCCCTGCGCGAGGGCATGCTGCTGCTGCTGGACGACGGCCGGGTACGGCTGCGCGTGGGCAAGCGGGCGGACGACTGGGCCGATGTGACGGTCGAGAGCGGCTCGAAGCTGTCGGACCGCAAGGGCGTCGCTGTGCCCGAGGCCGTCATTCCGGTGTCGGCCCTGACGCCCAAGGATCGCGAGGACCTGGCCTTTGCGCTGCGGATCGGCGTGGACTGGGTGGCGCTCAGCTTTGTGCAGAAGGCCGAGGACATGGCCGAGCTGAAGCGGCTGGTGAACGGCAAGGCGGCCTGTCTGGCCAAGATCGAAAAGCCGCAGGCGCTGAACGACCTTGAGGCCATTCTCGACTATTCCGACGGGGTGATGGTGGCGCGGGGCGACCTGGGCGTCGAGCTGGAGCCCGAAGAGGTGCCGGTGGCGCAAAAGGCCATCATCCGCGCCGCCCGACATCGTGGCGTGCCGGTAATC
>JAHJYN010000200.1 GCA_018826885.1 Alphaproteobacteria bacterium
CAGATAGGTAAAGGCCAGCTCGGCGCCCTGGGCGGCCAGCTGCTGGGCGATGCCCCAGGCGATGGAATTGGCGTTGGCGACGCCGAGGATCAGGCCCTTCTTGCCCTTCATCAGGTCGCCGGTGGGGAAGGTCCAGCCGCTGTCGGAAGCCATGGTCATCTCCTGGGAAATCAGGGCGGGAGGGTTAGCAGGGCCTCCGCCGGGGGGAAAGGCTCAATGCGTCGTCCGCCAGCGCCGCAGCCGCTCAAGCAGGGGGGTGGCCGTCACCCCGTGGATGACGATCGAGGCCAGGATGACAAAGCCCAGAATGGCCCACAGCCGCTCGCTGGAGCCGAACTCGCCGTGGTTGATGCCATAGGCGACATAGTAGACCGAGCCGATCCCGCGGATGCCCAAAAAGGCCATCAGCAGCCGGTCGCGCACGGCATGGGGGGAGCCGATCATGGAAATCATCCCGGCGACGGGCCGCACGATCAGCAGGATGGCCAGGCCGATGGCGGCATCTGTCCAGGTCAGCGAGGAGAGCAGGCCGTTTGCCAGCGCCCCGCCGAACAGGACCAGCAGCAGCATGATCAGCAGGCGTTCGAACTGGTCGGCGAAATGGTGCATTTCCTTGTGGAAGTCATTGTCGCGCTCCCAGGCCCGGATCGTCACCCCGCAGACAAAGACCGCGAGGAAGCCATAGCCATGCGCCACCTCGGCCACGGCATAGGCAATGAAGGTCGCTGCCAGCGCCACGAGACCGTCGCCGAGGCGCGACAGCCCGGCCTTTTCGCTGGCGAAGATCAGCCAGCCCAGCCCCTTGCCGACCAGCCAGCCGATCCCGGCGCCCGCCAGCAGCTTCCAGAAGACCTTGACGGTGACCCAGTCCGTCCACCCCGCCGTGGTGGCCAGCCCGCCGACCGAAGCCAGAATGGCCAGATGCACGAAGGGAAAGGCGAGAGAGTCGTTCAGGCCGGCTTCGGAGGTCAGGCCAAAGCGCACCTCGTCGTCGTCGCCGGACTTGGGCGGCCCGACCTGGACATCGGCAGCCAGCACCGGATCTGTCGGGGCCAGCGAGGCCCCCAGCAGCAGGGCCATGGCCAGCGAAAAGCCAAGGCCGTACATGCCCAGCGCCATGACGCCGAGGATGGTCAAGGGCATGGCCACCGCCAGCAGGCGCCAGGTCGACCCCCAGGACCGCCATCCCACCTTCCGGTCCAGCTTCAGACCAGCCCCCATCAGGCTGATGATGACCACCACCTCGGTCATGCGTTCGGTGACCGTGTCCCAGGTGCGCGGGTCGGGGTTGAACCCCAGCCAGCCCAGGCTGAAGACCGCCACACCCAGCAGGACGCAGAGGATAGCCAGCGTGAGGGGCGTCTTCCTGAGGCCCACCGGGGCCCAGGACACCATCAGCACGACCGCGCCGAGGCCGAGCAGGAACAGAATGTAGGGATCAGGCGGCGCCAGGGGGAATCTCCGGATGAGCGCGACGGGTCGTCAGGTTTGCAGTATTGGCCGCTTCGCGCGCTCTCCGCTAGAGTTCGGTCAGGAGGGCCGGTGGCCCGCTACAGAAGGCCCCAGCGTCATGCGCGTTCCCTTGCTGACTGCATTTGGCATCCTGGGTGTGGCCCTGCCGGCTGCGGGGGCGGCCGCCCCGCCCCGCCTGCCCATCGCCATTGAGGTGCTGGCCCTCGACAGCGCCACCTACGAACAGGGCCGTTACGTCGAGCGCCTGGTGGAGCGGGCGGGCGAACCGTCAGCGTGGTTCGAGTATCAGCCGTCGCGGTTCGCGCCGGAAAGCCTTGAGAACTGCATGGACAGCTCGATCAGCGGGGCCGAGGTCTGTGTCCGCTACCAGATCGCCGAACAGGAGCTGAAACAGGTCCGCCCGGTCCACGTCGTCGTCCTGATCGCGCCGGGCGAGGGGAACACGGCCCGGGCCCGCTGCATCGGCATTGGCGGACAGCCCCGCTCTGACGAGCGGCAAACGGCGGCGCTGGATCCCGGCTCGGTGCTCCATGCGGGCACGGCGCGGTTCAACGAAGACCTGAGTGCCCTGGCCGGATGCATCACCGCAGCGGGCGCCGAAAGCGGCTGGTAGAGGGGCGCCGGGCAAGCTTTGCTTTTCAAGGAAATACAATGATATAAAAACGTCGTTAGACAAATGACCACATCAGGGGGGAATGGACATGAAGAAGCTGGCAGCCGCCGTCCTGGCATTTTGCCTGCTGGGGGGCGGGTTTGGCGCCAAGGCCATTACCATCATCTCGAGCAATGTGACCTTCTTTGTGAACGACCCCGGCCTGTTCAGCCCGGTGTGCGAGGTCTCGACCGCCGTTCACATTATTCGTGGGACGGATGATGATTTTTTCTTCCTGAACGACAGCTATTTCATGGGCGTCACCGATGCGACGGGCACGGTCGGTGTAAACAACCTCGGGGCGCCCAATCCTGCGCAACAACGGGCCGTTCAGGTGGGCGTCACGACCGCTGGCCTGGGCTTCATTGATCGCACCGACCTGGCTACACCCAAGTATCTGACCGTCTGGGAAGGCGTCGAAGATCCCCTGTCCCCGGGCAGCTTCATTCCCGGTGCCGTCGTCTTCCAGGAACAGATCCCCCAGGCGCTGATCCAGGCCAATTGTCAGGGCAGCAATCAGGCCCCGGTGGCCGACGCCGGCATCGATCAGTTGCAGGTGGTTCCCGGGTCGTCCGTGACCCTGAACGGATCCGGGTCGAGCGACCCTGACAATGATACCCTGAGCTACCTCTGGACCCAGGTTTCGGGACCAACGGTCACCCTGAGCAATCCGTCATCCGCCTCCCCCACCTTTGTGGCTCCGGGAGGGACCGGCGGCACGCCGCTGGTCTTCCAGCTGGTCGTGAATGACGGCGCGGTCAGTTCCGTCGCCGATACGGTCAGCATCGGCGTGCAGGACAATGTCCTGGCGGCCCGCAGCGCCATTGCGGGCTTTCTGCCGGAACGCGCCACCCTGTTGCTGGCACAGCAGCCCGATATTCAGCGGCGCATAGACCGGCTTCAGGGCCGCTCCGGCGGCCAGGCGACCATGACCCGCGGCCGCTCGCGCGGCCCCGACGGCCTGCCGGTCAGCCTGGACGTCAACGGTGGACAGGCGACCGTCCGCAGCAGCCTGAGACAGGGCAACCCCGACAGCCGGTTCGACGTCTGGTTCGAGGGCAGTCGCAGCGATTTCCGCTTCGGCGCACGTGAGGGCAATCTGACCCTTGCCTATGTCGGGGCCGATTACACCTTCGGGGATACGGCGTTGGTCGGTGTCATGGGTCAGTACGACCTCATGGACTACAAGGCTGCCGTGACCCAGGGCGTGACCGGCGGCGAGGGCTGGATGGTCGGCCCCTATGCTACCGTCCGGCTGGCCGGCGACATCTTTCTGGACGTTCGCGCCGCCGCCGGAGAAAGCCGCAACCAGATCCGGCCCTTCGGCACCTATGAGGACCGGTTCGACACCCGTCGCACCCTGCTCAGTGCCAGCCTTCTGGGAGAGCACGAAATTTCATCCGGCATCATCCTGCGGACGGACGCCTCGGTGAATTATCTGCAGGAGACCCAGAAGAGCTATGTCGACAGCCTGGGAAGCACGATCCCGGGCGCCGATTTCGAATTTGGCCAGGTCAGCGCCGCGCCCCGGGTGATGATGAGCTACGACCTGTCGCGCAACTGGATCCTGCGGCCCTATCTCGAGGCGCGCGGCATCTACAGTTTCGGCGACGCTGCCGGTGTCCCTGGCGGCGACACGACCCGCCTGAGGGGCGAGGCCGGCTTCGACCTGTTCTCGCTGCAGGGCCATCGCCTCAGTCTGAGCGGCTATTACGACGGGATCGGCGTGTCGTCCTATCGGGCGACGGGAGTCCGCCTGACCGCCAGCCTGACCTTCTAGGCCGGCCGCAGGCGATTAGGGCTAGATTTTCGACAGGATCAGGGTGCCGTTGGTGCCGCCGAATCCGAACGAGTTGGACATGACGTGGGTCAGCTCGCCGTCGTGGCGCTGGCGCAGGATCGGCATGCCGTCGAACTCGGGGTCGAGATTTTCGATATGGGCGCTCTCGGCAGCAAAGCCATTCTGCATCATCAGCAGGCAGTAGATGGCTTCCTGGGCGCCGGCCGCCCCAAGGCTGTGACCGGTCAGTGACTTGGTCGAGGAGATCATCGGCAGGCGGTCGCCGAAGACGTTGCGGACGGCCCCCATTTCCTTGGAATCGCCGACCGGCGTCGAGGTGCCGTGGGGGTTCAGGTAGTCGATGCGCGGATTGCCGGCCATCTCCAGGGCGATCTTCATGCAGCGCTCGGCGCCCTCGCCGGACGGGGCGACCATGTCATAGCCGTCGGAGTTGGCGCCATAGCCGGTGACTTCAGCGAGGATGGTGGCGCCGCGTGCTTTCGCCCGCTCATACTCTTCCAGCACTACAATCCCGGCCCCGCCTGCGATGACAAAGCCATCCCGGGCCGCGTCGTAGGCGCGCGAGGCAACCGACGGCGTATCGTTGAAGTTCGACGACATGGCGCCCATGGCATCGAACAGGTTCGACATGGACCAGTGAATGTCCTCGCAGCCACCCGCGAACACGACGTCCTGCTTGCCCCAGGCAATCTGTTCCGCCGCCGCGCCGATGCAATGGGCGCTGGTCGCGCAGGCCGAGCTGATCGAATAGTTGATGCCCTTCATCTGGAACCAGGTGGCCAGCACGGCCGAGGGCCCCGAGGCCATGGCCTTGGGCACGGCGAACGGGCCGATCCGCTTGGGCGCGCCCTTGTCGATGGTGATCTGGGC
>JAHJYN010000201.1 GCA_018826885.1 Alphaproteobacteria bacterium
CAGATGATCCGCTCGGCCTGGGGCGACCCGCTGAACATCACCCAGAAGGACCTCAAGATCCGCGGCTGGGCGATCGAGAGCCGCATCTATGCCGAGGACCCCTATCGCGGCTTCCTGCCGTCGATCGGCCGACTGGTCCGTTATGAACAACCGCGCGAGGGCGAGCAGGACGGCTATCTGGTCCGCAACGACTCCGGCGTCCGCGAGGGCGACGAGATCAGCATGTTCTACGACCCCATGATCGCCAAACTGTGCACCTGGGGCGAGACGCGCGAGGCCGCCATCGACGGCATGGCCCGGGCGCTGGAAGACACCCACCTCGAGGGCGTCGGCCACAATGTGCCCTTCCTCGCCGCCGTCATGGATCAGGAGCGCTTCCGCTCCGGCGCCCTGACCACCCGCTACATCACCGACGAATTCCCCGACGGTTTCAACGGCACGCCCGTAGCCGGCTTTGGCCGCGACGTCATGCTGGCCTCAAGCCTCGCCATGAAGGCGGTACAGGTCGAACAGTCCGGCGACCCCGACGCCCGCAGCGACTGGACCGTGCTGGTCGGCGGCGAAACCGTCTCGGCCAGCCTCGCGGTCGATGACGACGAAAACCTGGCCATCACCCTGCCGGACGAAGAGCGCACCCTGATCCTGTCCGAGATCGACTGGTCCCCGGGTCTGGCCCAGTTCCGCGCCTGCCTCGACGGCACCCCGTTCACGGCCGAGGTCTCCCGCGTGCCCGACGGCTTCACCATCCGCCACCGGGCCATGCGCGCCCGCGTCCGCGTCCTGTCGCCCCGCCATGCCGAGCTCTATGCCCGCCTGCCGGAAAAGGTGGCGCCCGACACCTCCAAACTGATCCAGTCCCCCATGCCCGGCCTGGTCGTCGCCGTGCCCGTCACCGTGGGTCAGGAGGTCAAGGAGGGCGAAACCGTCGCCATCATCGAAGCCATGAAGATGCAGAACATCCTCAAGGCCGAACGCGACGGCGTGGTCAAAACCGTAGGCGCCAAAGCCGGCGATCCCGTCGCCGCCGACGACGTGCTGGTCGAGTTCGAATAGGGGTCAGCCCATCGGACTGGCACCGAGGGAGAGGTTCCTAGGCCCCAGGGCCTGTGAAGCGGTTGACAGACAGCCGGGCAACCTCTGTGTGGTTATCATTTCCCAGCAAATGTGGGAGATTCATTGTTGTCCCGGAGAGGCGACAATCCGAAATGACCGACCCACGACGTCATCTTGGGTCCGCCGTTGCTCCTTATCGGAACGAGACCAATCGCTCCTTTCCCAAGGAGCTTAAAGCTTTCAAAATATCAACCCCAACGCGATGCTCACTGCTACCCAAAAGTCTGGTGTAGTATTTAATCTCTCTTCCATTACGCTTATTGAACCCGACTACGCCTCTTGATAGCGTTATTGATTCGATCTCAGCGTATTCAATATTAACTATTCTTGGTGCTGACATAAATTGATGGATGCTGATACCGGAACTGCTAAATTCTAATGCAGCCAATTTATACTTTATGGAGAAGTAGCTCTCCGCGAGAGCCAAAATAGTGAAGAAAGGGAAGCCGATTATTGACAGTATGGATGCTGTGTTAATTCCTCGATACGAGGCGTGTCCCGAGAGTAGTTCGTTTGCTCCATAGAGCGCGGCCCATGCCATGAATGCCGCTATTAAGTACAGCGCGATCAAGCGAGGTATTGTCCGCGCTGCGGACATCTTAATTACAGACATGGTACATACCGCTCCTGAAGGGCCACAACGCGGGGCCCAGTGAGCCCTCAATCAGTGGCGGACTGAAATCAGCCTTACCCTCCCACAGGTTACGGCTCCAGACCCCTCGCATACGCCGCCGACAGCTGGCGGAAATAGCGTGAGTTCCAGGCGATCACGGTGGCGATCAGGCCCAGCACGCCCGCCACGGTGAACACCAGCGCCATGCCGCGCTCGGGCCCGCGCCCGTACCAGTCGCCGATCAGGTCCGCCCCCCAGCCGTCGGTCATCAGCGGGATGAAGACGAACTGGGCCAGCGGTGCGATCATGAAGGCGGTCAGCGGCGAGGCCGCCTGCTCCACCGACTGGGCAAAGCCGAACACCCGCCCCTGCCGCTCGAACGGCACCACCTTTTGCAGCGTCGTATGCTCGGCCGCCTCGGCATAGGGCCCCAGCAGCATCCACATGAAACAGCCGATCGCCAGCAGCACGATCGACGACTGGATGGTGAACAGCGCCGCCACGACCCAGCAGATCACATTGACGATCATCAGCGTCCGCAGCGGATTCTTGCCCAGCCCCGTCCTCGAAATGATGATCCCGCTCAGGATGAAGGCGGTCGACACCCCGGCCCAGAAGAAGCCCCAGGCCTCGACCGGCATCAGCGACAGCCCATAGGCATCCATCAGGGCCATGAAGACGCCACCGAGGAAGTTGTTGAAGGTCGCAAACAGGATCAGGGCGAACAGCCCCGGCACCACGCCGATCACCTTGATGGTCCCGCGAATATCCACCTTGGCCGGTCCGCTCTGCCCCGCAGCCAAGCGCAGCGCCTCGGGGTCCGGCTCATCCACCGGCACGAACCGCAGGTGCAGGAACACCGGCACGACCAGCGCCAGGGCGAACACCAGTGCCCCCGCCATCCCGGCCCACGCCACCAGCAGGCCGCTGATCACCGAGGTCGTCAGAAATCCGATCCCCGTCACCATGCCGACCAGCCCGTTCGCCCGGTCGCGCCGGTCCTCGGGCACCAGCGCCGTCACCAGCGTCGGCAGGGCGATGGCGCGCACATTTCCGGCGATGACGCCCAGCATCACCACGCCGATGAAGGCCCACAGCCAGAGGCTGCCCACCTCGGCCATCGCTCCCTCGGGCGCGGCCGACAGCACGCCGAGCGACACCGCATACAGCCCCAGCGACACCAGACTGGACGCCAGCATCACCTTCTTCTTGCGATGATGGTCCACCAGACTGCCGAACCAGAAGGCCAGCCCCGCCGTCAGCACCAGATACAGCCCCGCGATCATCCCGGTGGCGAACACCGAGCGCGTCTCCAGAAACACCCAGAAGGTCAGGGCGAACCACACCGTGAAGTTGACGATGTTGGCCACCAGATTGTTGACCAGCACATGATGAAAGGCGCTCATGACCCGCTCGCAAACCGTCGCGCGGCCCGGCCTGCGCGGCGCGCCTTATGCCAGAATTGAACGCCGGTGGGCCAGAGCTCCTGCCGCCCGCGCGACGCCCGCCGCGCACCATCAAATCGCATCTCGCCCGTGACAGCCCCGCCCGTGGCTGCCAGCATGGGCGTCATGACCTTCCCCCGATCAACTGTATGAGCGTCCCCGGCCTCCGCGCCCTTCTGGCCGCCTGTCTGATGCTGGTCGTCGGACTGGCCACGGCCGGCGGCCCGGCCTGGGGCCAGACGCCCGCGCCGGTTCAGGATCCCCCGGCGATCCGCGTTGACAGCGACGCCGGCTCCGACGCCGCCATCGCCGCGCGCCTCAGCCGCATCTTCGCCCAGCTCGACACCCTGTCCGCCGTCCAGGTGGAGGTGGCCGAGGGGGTGGTCACCCTCGACGGCGTGGTCGCCGACCGGGGCGATCTGGATCGCGCCGAGGCGATCGCCGGCCGGGTCGAGGGCGTGGTGGCCGTGCGCAACGAGATCGAGGCCAGCGTCCAGCTGGGCGAGCGGGTGTCGCCCTTCCTGCAACAGCTGACGGCTCTTTGGCGGTCGACCCTCGACAGCGGCCCGCTGCTGCTGCTCAGCCTGCTGATCGTCGCCGCCTGTACGGGGCTGGGCTGGTGGGCGGCGTCGTTCAATCGCTTCTGGCGCGGCCTGACCTCCAATCCCTTCATCGGCGACCTGCTGGCGCAGCTGGTGCGGGCCATCAGCCTGATCGTCGGGATCGTGCTGGCGCTCAACCTGCTGGGCGCCACCGCCCTGATGGGCACAGTGCTGGGCGGGGCCGGGGTGCTGGGCATCGCCGTCGGCTTTGCCCTCCGCGACACTCTGGAAAACTACATCTCCAGCATCATGCTCAGCCTGCGCCAGCCGTTCCGCGCCAATGACCACGTCGTCATCGACGGTCACGAGGGCAAGGTGGTGCGCCTGACCTCCCGCGCCACCGTGCTGATGACGCTGGACGGCAACCACCTGCGCATCCCCAATATGATGGTCTTCCGGGCGGTCATCCTGAACTACACCCGCAACCCCCAGCGGCGGATGGAGTTCGAGCTGGGCGTCGACGCCGAGGATGACCCCGAGGCCGCCATCAAGGTCGGCGTGGCAGCGCTGTCCGCGCTCGACTTCATCCTCGCGGACCCCGCCCCGTCCGGGGTCATCGTCGCCGTTGGCGACAGCAACATCATCCTGAAGTTCACCGGCTGGATCGATCAGGCCAACGCCGACTTCCTCAAGGCCCGAAGCGCCGCCATCCGCGCAGCCAAGATGGCCGTCGAGGCGGCGGGCTTCTCCCTGCCCGAGCCCATCTACCGCCTGCGCATCGACCATATGCCGGACCTGCTGCGCCCGGGCACCCCTGCCCCGTCCAGGGCTGAGGCCCCCCCGGCCCGACGCCGCACCGACGCACCGGCCGACAGCCGCCTCGCCCCCGCCCCCTCTGTCCGCCCCGACGACCACATCGACCGGACCATCGAGGCC
Organism: Alphaproteobacteria bacterium; assembly: GCA_018826885.1. Taxonomy (GTDB): domain Bacteria; phylum Pseudomonadota; class Alphaproteobacteria; order Caulobacterales; family Caulobacteraceae; genus Brevundimonas. Next base: position 4,650 of record JAHJYN010000201.1, read on the forward strand.
GAACGCCGCGCGTCGGGCGAGGAGAACCTGCTCTCCCCTAAACGCCCCATCGAATGACGAAAGCGGCGTCGCACACTGACGTCGCACTGGCCGAGATCTAGGCCGGCTTGCTCCCCCGCTCCCGGTGCGGGCAGCCCGGCCAGCAGCAGGGGCGGCGTTTGCCGGCGGCCAGATTTTCCAGCGCCTGGGCGACGTGTTTGGCCCGCGTCTCATCGCGCTTGACCGAGATCGTCCAGCAGATCCACTCGTTGCGGGCCAGCGGCGTGATGTCTTCCCAGGTCTTCAGCGCGCCTGCGTCCGACCTCAGGGCCGCGCCCAGATCATCCGGCAGGTCGTGAACCACCCCGCCGCTGATCGGGGCCCCGGTCACGCCACGGCTCTCACGCTCACCGCCGCCTCCAGCGCGCCCAGCAGGGTGGTCGGGGTCACGGGCTTGGACACATGCTGGTCGGCGCCGGCGTCCTTCGCCTGTTCCAGGTGCTGGGGCATGGCATTGGCGCTCAGCATCAGGATGGGCAGGCGGCGGGCGGGCTGTCCGGCCCCGGTCGTGCGGGCGGCCTCTGCGGCGCGGATGGCGCGGGTGGCGGCGAGGCCGTCCATGACCGGCATCTGCATGTCCATCAGCACCACGTCAAAGGCATCGTCGGCCACGGCCTCGACCGCCAAGGCGCCGTTCTCGACGATGGTCAGCTCATAGGGTTGTCCCGCCAGCATGGCCTCGACCACGCGCTGGTTGACGGGATGATCTTCCGCCAGCAACACCCGGACCGGAGCGTTGCCCGGGGCCCGCGCAGGGCGCAGGGGCTCCAGCCGGGCCTTCGCCTCATGGGCCTCCTTGCCGGCGTCATAGGCCTCCAGCGACCGCGTGCGGCACAGCGGCAAGGTGACCGTGAAGGTGCTCCCCTGACCGGGAACCGAGGTCGCGCGAATGTCGCCGCCCATCATCTCGGTCAGGGCCCGACAGATCGACAGGCCCAGACCGGTGCCGCCAAACCGGCGGGTGATGGTGCTGTCGGCCTGCGTAAATCGCTCGAACAGGCCGTGCCCCGCCGCCGCGTCAAAGCCGACACCCGTGTCCCGAACGACGAGGGTCAGCTGACTGACCTCGGGCTCCGGCGTGTCGTCCTCGATGTCCAGCGATACGGCGACCTCGCCCTCCTGGGTGAATTTCACCGCATTGGACAGCAGATTGGTCAGCACCTGCCGGATACGTCCGGCATCGGCCAGGAACCGGCCCCGCGCCGTTGCGCCCATGGTGACCGTAAAGGTCAGGTCCCGCGCCTCGGCCTTGGCCCGGGCCGTCGCGATGGCGGGCTCCAGCTCGTCCAGCAGGTCCATGTCGACCGGCACGATTTCCAGCTGACCGGCCTCGACCTTGGACACGTCCAGAATGTCGGACACCAGCCGTTCCAGACTCTCGCCCGACTGGGCGATCAGATCGACCAGTTCGCGCTGGCGCGGGGCCAGGTCGTCGGCCTGCAGCGCCCCGATCAGACCGATGACCCCGTTCAGCGGCGTCCGGATCTCGTGACTCATATTGGCCAGAAAATCGGTCTTGGCCTGGCTGGCGGCCTCGGCGGCAATCTTGGCCGCTTCCAGTTCCCGGCGCGCGGCCTCACGGCCGGTAACATCGCGGGCCACGGCATAGATCTTGTCGCCAAACCGGCGCGCCTGCCATTCCAGCTGGCGATAGCTGCCGTCCTTGTGTCGATAGCGATTGACGAAGCCGCTCACGAAACCGCCCGAGGCCAGATCCTCGACCTGATGGACGGTGACCTGGGTGCAGGCCCTGTCCTCCGGATGCAGCAGAGACAGCAGCATCTGCCCCTCCAGCTCCTCGGGGCTCCAGCCGAGCGTGGTTTCCCACGAGCGGCTGACCTTGACGACCCGGCCCTGCAGGTCGCGGATGCACAGCATGTCGAGCGACACGTCAAAGAAGGTGCTGGCGTCGACCAGATCGTCCGGAAGAGAAGAAAGCGCCGCCAGCGAAGACATGAAACTGATCTCAACCCCCTGATTCTGTAGGAGGATGGCACAGCAAGGTTAAGGTTGCCCTGCGACCGTCCGTCCAAACTCGCGTTCGAAGCTGGTTTTCAGCGCGGCGTCGACCTCATCCATGGTCGCCAGAATGCCGAGGTCATGCAGGCTGGTCACCCCGTGCTCGCGGATGCCGCAGGGCACGATCCCGCCGAAATGATCCAGGTCCGGCTCGACGTTCAGGCTGATGCCGTGAAAGCTGACCCAGCGGCGCACCTTGACCCCTATGGCGGCGATCTTGTCCTCGCGAGACCACCCGGGGCCCTTGCGGGTGACCCAGACCCCGACCCGCCCGTCCTTGACCTCGCCCTCGACGCCGAACTCGGCCAGCGCCCCGATGATCCAGCGCTCCAGCCCGCGCACCAGGCCGCGCACGTCGCGGCCACGTTCGGCGAGATTCAGCATCACATAGCCCACCCGCTGGCCGGGCCCGTGATAGGTGAACTGCCCACCCCGGCCCGTCCTGTGCACCGGAAAGCGCGCGTCGATCAGGTCCTCGTCCCGGGCCGAGACCCCGGCGGTGTAGAGCGGCGGATGCTCCAGCAACCAGACGCGCTCGTCCGCCCCGCCGGCATGGATGGCGGCCACGCGGGCCTCCATCGCAGCCTCCGCCGCCGCGTATTCGGCATAGCCCGGCGACACGACCCATTCGACAGGTCGGGAATCGGCGCGCATCAGCGCGGAATCGGCAGAGCTTAAGGCTTGGGAAAGCATGACCCCTCCAATGTGGCGGATGGGGGTCCCCATGCAAGCTCCAACCCTGAGCCCATCCAGTAAGTCCG
>JAHJYN010000202.1 GCA_018826885.1 Alphaproteobacteria bacterium
ACCCACATCGAGCAGGTCGCCGCCCGCCTCAACTGGCCGCTGGTGCGCGTCAACCTCGACAGCCACGTCAGCCGGATCGATCTGGTCGGCAAGGACGCCATCGTCCTGAAGGACGGCAAGCAGGTCACCGAGTTCCGCGAGGGCATGCTGCCCTGGGCCATCCAGCGCCCGATCGCCCTGGTGTTCGACGAATACGACGCCGGCCGCCCCGATGTGATGTTCGTCATCCAGCGCGTGCTGGAGGCGCAAGGCCGCCTGACCCTGCTGGACCAGAACCGCGTCATCCGCCCGAACCGCTTCTTCCGCCTGTTCGCGACGACCAACACCATCGGTCTGGGCGACACCTCGGGCCTCTATCACGGCACCCAGCAGATCAATCAGGGCCAGATGGACCGCTGGAACATCGTCACCACGCTCAACTACCTCGACCACGACGTCGAGGCCGAGATCGTCGCCGCCAAGGTGCCCGACTGGCAGGACGCCGAGGGCCGCCGCACCATCGCCGCCATGGTCCGCGTCGCCGACATGACCCGCAACGCCTTCATGAACGGCGACATCTCGACGGTCATGAGCCCCCGCACCGTCATCACCTGGGCCCAGAACGCTACCATCTTCGGCGGCGACATCGGCCTCGCCTTCCGCCTGACCTTCCTCAACAAATGCGACGAGCTGGAACGCCCGACGATCGCCGAGTTCTACCAACGGGCGTTCGGCGAGGACCTGCCCGAGGCGGCGACGCGGGTGAAGGTGGGGTAGGCCCTACCCCCCGTAGTACGTCGGTGATCCCGGCCCCACGGGCAGGCCCAGCCCGAACACCCACAGGAAGAACAGCACCGTCCAGGCGATGGTGAAGAAGATCGAATACGGCAGCATCATCGCGATCATGGTGCCGATGCCGACATCCTTGTTGTAGCGCGTCGCCCACGCCAGGATCAGGCCGAAATAGCTCATCATCGGGGTGATGATGTTGGTCGTGGAGTCCCCGATCCGGTAGGCGGTCTGGATCACTTCGGGCGAATAGCCGATCAGCATCAGCATGGGCACGAAGATCGGCGCCGTCATCGCCCACTGGGCCGAGGCCGAGCCGATCATCAGGTTCACGAAACAGCAGATCAGGATGAAGCCGATGAACACGGCCGGTCCGGTCAGGCCGCTCTCCTTGAGGAAGGTCGCGCCATTGACCGCCGTGATGGCCCCCAGGTTCGACCAGCCGAAGAAGGCCACGAACTGGGCGGCAAAGAAGACGATCACCACATACAGGCCCAGAGTCGAGACGGCCGAGGCCATGCCGTCGATCACGTCACGGTCGTTGCGCATCGTCCCGACCGTGCGCCCATAGGCAAAGCCGACCACGAGGAAGAACAGCAGGATCCAGGTGACAAAGCCGCTGAAGAAGGGCGAGCGGATGCGGTCTCCCGTCTCCGGGTCGCGCAGCAGCCCCCAGTCCGGCACCAGCGTCAGCGCCATCACGGCCAACACCCCCAGCACCGCCAGCCCGGCGACCTTCAGCCCCTTCTTTTCCCGGGGTGTCAGGGCCTCCATTGACCCGCCCTTCAGGATCTCGGGGTCGGCCTTGGTCTTGTCATAGGCGCCCAGCTTGGGCTCGACGATATAGATACTGACCAGACCGCCGATGATCGTCACCAGAAACACGCTGATGAACATGAAGAAATAGCTGGCCGTCGCCGTCACCGCATAGGTGGGGTCGATCAGGCGCGCGGCTTCCTCGGTGATGCCGGCCAGCAGCGGATCGACCGTGCCGATCAGCAGATTGGCCGAATAGCCGCCCGAGACCCCGGCAAAGGCCGCCGCCATGCCGGCCAGCGGATGCCGCCCCAGCGAGTAATAGACCGCGCCCGCCAGCGGGATCAGCACCACATAGCCCATCTCCGATGCCGTATTCGACAGCACCCCGGCAAAGACGATGGCAAAGGTCACCACCTTGGGCGATGCGCCCAGGACAATGCCGCGCACCGCCGCCGACAACAGGCCCGACCGCTCGGCCACCCCCACGCCCAGCATGGCCACCAGCACCACACCCAGCGGCGCAAAGCTGGTGAAATTGCCGACCAGCCCGGTGAAGATGCGGCGCAGGCCATCGGCGGTCATCAGGCTGACCGCGCGGATCATCCCGTCATCGGCCCGGCCCGAAGCGCCCTCGGGTCGCGGATCCTCGACCGCCAGTCCCATGGCCCCGAACAGGCCCGACAACAGCACAATCCCCACCGCCAGCAGGAAGAACAGCGTCACCGGATGCGGCAGGCAGTTACCCAGCCACTCCACCCCGTCCAGGAACCGGGTGAACAGATTGCGTTTCGCGACGGGCGGCGTGCCGTTCGGCGTGGCCGGCGGGATGTCGGTCATCGATACCTCTCGGTCTTTATCGGGCGGGCGCCCTCGGGAGTCGGGGGTCTAGCGGGTGACCGGCTTCGTCAGGTCGAACGCCACGCGCAGCAGGCGATTCTCGCGGGCCAGTTCATAGACATAGGTCTCGCCGGGATTGACCTCGACGGCCCAGACATTGGTGGTCGAGACTGCCGCATTGTTGGCGTTGAACAGGGCGATGGAGAAGGCATCGACCGGGAACTCCTGACGCGTTGCCGTGCCTGCAGTCTCCGTATCGCCACCGTACCAGTGCAGGGTGTGGGTCGTGCCGTCCGGGTCGCGGTGATCGTGCTTCAGCCTCAGGCCGTCCGGGGTGCGGGTAATCACCCAGGTCCGGCTGTGGTCCGCGCCGACATGGAAGGGAATGCGGATTTCGGTGGCGGAACAGTCGCGCACATGCATGACCAGCCGCTGGCTGCGGAAATCGGCATCGACCGGGTCGTCGGTCACGACCTTGCCCTCAAACGTCTGGCCACACAGCCCGGTCAGATTGGCGAAGAAGGCGTCCTGGGCGGCATCGGTACCGCCAGCGGGGCCGGTGGCACAGCCGGCCAGCAGCATAAGAGACAGGGCGGCGGCGGGGGCGCTCAGGGTCATGGGCAGGGTTTTCATGGCGCTTACCGTAGCCGGTGAGCCCCCGGGCACAAGAAAAACCGGTTGCGGCAATGTCGGCGTTGACTTGGGCGCGCGCCTGAGTATGTTCCGCGCCTCTCATTCCACGGCTTTCGCCGTCGCAAAGGTAATTGTCCGATGGCCAAAC
>JAHJYN010000203.1 GCA_018826885.1 Alphaproteobacteria bacterium
CGCTTCGAGCAGGAGACCGGCCCGAGCACGGCCGAGGGGTTCGCCAAGACGGACACCGCCATCGGCGCCCTGTCCAGCCGCCTCTACGACATCGAGGAACGCCAGCGGATCGGCACCCATGAGCTGCGCCAGCGGCTGGATGCGGTCGAGAAAACCGCCGAAGCCAATCGCGGCGTCGAGATCCTGGAGCACGTCGGCCGCCGGCTGGACGCCGCCCAGTCCCAGACGGGCGAGGCCCTGCGCGGTCTGGAACGGGCCTTTTCCGAACTGGACCGGCGACTGGGTCTGACCGAGGCGCGGGCCGAGGCGCGCGGCCGGGGGGTCGACCCCGCCGAGCGCTTCGACGGACGTCTGGAAAAACTGGCCGAGGCCCTGACCCGTCAGGTTGAGGCCAGCCGCACCGAAATGCTGCACCGGCTGGACACGGCCCAGTCCGAAAACCGCATGGAGCGGATGGAGCGGGCGGTCGCCGCCCTGGGTGATCAGGTGCGTCAGGCCGAGCGCGGCTCGGCCCAGGCGGTCGAGGCCATGGGCCGCGAGGTCCTGCGCATCGCCCAGAACCTGAACGGCCGCGTCCAGAAGATGGAGGTCGACAGCCCGGCCCGCATGGACCGGCTGGAACGCGATCTGGAGATCAAGACCCAAGGCGTCGAACGTCGGCTGGTGGCCAGCGAGGACCGCCATGCGCTGGCGCTCGAAAAACTGGGCACCGAGATCGGCCGCATTTCCGACCGCCTCAGCGAGCGGATCGCCGAGTCCGAGCGCCGCTCGACCCAGGCGCTGGACGAGATCGGCCAGAAGCTGACCGACAGCTCCTCGCGCATCGAACAACACTACGACCGCGCCTCGGGCGAACTGGCCGAGCGCATGCGCCAGAGCGAGGAACGCACCGCCCGCCTGCTGGCCGAGGCCCGCGAGAGCATGGCCCGCCGGGCCGAGCCCGAGGCTGAAACGCCCGAGCCGGTGGCCGGGCCCAAACCGGCCCAACCCGCCGCCGACTGGCGCGCCGGGGCCTTTGGCGTGGCGGCCATGGCCGACGATCCGATCTGGTCCAGCGATCCGCTGGATGGCCCGGCCGACCCCTTCCCGACCGGCGGCGCGACGGCCAGTGCGCCCGAGCCCGCTGCGACCGTCCCGGACCCCGAGCCGGTCGATGAACCCCATACGCCCCGGTTCAGCGCGCCCCGCGCCGCATCCGCCCCGTTCGGCAGTCCCGCTGCCGCCAACCCGGCCCCGGTCACCCGCGCCCCGCAGGATTTCGGCGGGGCTGATGTCTCGGATGTTCTGGCGGCGACGGCCCCGGACGACGACGAGTTCTCGGGCGAGACCGATTTCGTCGACCCGCGCACCCTGCGGGCAGCGGCCGCTGCCGGTCGGGCGTCCAGCTCGACGCGCGGCGCGGTCGAAGCGGCGCGCGCCGCCATGGCGACCCCGGAACCGGAACCGACCCGCTCGGCCTTTGGCCTGAAGCGTGGCGGCAAGTCGCGCCTGCAGGAGCGGATGGACCGTCAGGCGGGGCGCGACGGCGCGACGATGAAGAAGGCGCTGGGCGCCTCGGCGGTGGCGGTCACCCTGATGGGCGGTCTCTATGCCTTCACGGAGCTGACCGGTCAGGCCATGCCCTGGACGCCGGCCGGCACGAGCGATGCAAAAGCGGAGACGCAGCTGGTGGCGCTGGCCACGACCGCGGCGCCCCTGTCGGCCGAGACGGTGGCCCAGGCGACCGACCTGTACGAACGCGCCCTGACCGCCATCGAGGAAGACGATCCCGCAGGTCTGGATCTGCTGACCCAGTCGGCCGAACTGGGTTATGGCCCGGCGCAACTGATGCTGGCGGGGCTGTTTGAAACCGGCGAGGCTGGCGCGCCTGTGGACATGGGCCAGAGCCTCGACTGGACGCGCCGTTCGGCCGAGGGCGGCTATCCGCGCGGCATGTTCGCCTATGGCATGCGGCTGTTCGAGGGCGCCGACGGGACTCCGGACCGGCCGACCGGACTGGACTGGATCGAACGCGCGGCGCGGGCTGGACTGGTCGATGCCCAGTTCAATGCCGCCGTCATCCATGAACGCGGCGAAGGCGGTATGCCGGTCGACAATCTGCGGGCCTATGCCTGGTACCGGGTCGCGGCCCGCTCGGGGGATGAGCCGGCGGCTGACTCTGTGGACCGGCTCGGCGGACTGCTGAGCGAGGCCGAGCGCGCCCGGGCCGAGGATATGACCCAGCAGTTCCTGCCCGGGACCCTGCCCGACGCCAGCTGATCCCCGGCCCCGCAAGGGGTTGGTTCTCACCTGTCACGTTCATGCACTGGCCACGGTCGGTGCACGGGTCTAAGCCCGGACGGTCACGCCGATTCCGGGTCCTGTTCCAGCCGAAGGTCGCCCTTTGGATATCTATCTGCCGATCGCCGAAGTTTCGGTGAACTGGCCCGTCCTGGTTCTGCTGGGCGGGCTGGTCGGCTTTGTCTCGGGTCTGTTCGGGATCGGCGGCGGCTTCCTGATGGCGCCGATTCTGGTGTTCCTCGGCATCCCCCCGACGGTCGCCGTCGCCAGCCAGGCCAGCCACGTCGTCGCCTCCTCGACCTCGGGCGTGATCAGCTATTCCTCGCGTGGGGCGGTCGACTTCCGCATGGGCGGCATCATGGCCGGGGGCGGCATTCTGGGCGCCTTCGTCGGCGTCGAACTGTTCCGCTGGCTGCGCCTGATGGGTCAGGCCGATCTGGTGGTGGCGCTGGCCTATCTGCTGTTCCTCGGCGTCATCGGCACCCTGATGCTCAAGGAAAGTCTGGAGCAGATCCTGCGGCGCAGGCGCGGCCAGCCGGCCCCCCGCAAACAACGCCGCCGCCCGATGTGGCTGTACGGCCTGCCCTGGCGGATGAAATTCCCCAAGTCCGGCCTCTATATCTCGGCCATTCCGCCGCTGGCCCTGGGCGGCGGGGTCGGCATTCTGTCGGCCATCATGGGGGTGGGCGGCGGCTTCATCCTGCTGCCGGTCATGCTCTATGTGCTGCGCATGAGGGCGTCGGTGGTGGTGGGCACCAGCCTGTTCCAGATCATCATCACCACCGCCATGACCACAGTGCTGCAGGCCGGGCGCAACCAGACCGTCGACATTGTCCTGTCGTCCCTCTTGCTGTTCGGCGGGGTGATCGGGGCCCAGTACGGCGCGCGCCTGTCGGGTCGGTTCCGGGGCGAGGAGCTGCGCGCCATGCTGGGGCTGATCGTGCTCGGCGTCGGCATCTATATGGGGCTGGAACTGTTCGTGCGGCCCAGCGACATGTTCGCCATCGCGCCGGGGGTCCCGGAATGATGATGCAGGACCTGCCCCCTCCGCCCCCGGCTGTGGTCGCCGAAGCGCCGGCCCCGGCGCGGGCGCGTGACCCGTCGGTCGCCACCGGCCGCATCCTGCGCATCTCGGCGGCCCTGACCGACACAGAGGTTCAGGTCGACTCGGGCTTCACCGGGGCGTCGATCGTTCTCTACGGGGCCGTGTTCAACCCGACCGACACCCCCGCCGATGTGGTGGTCGTGGTGCGCGGCCCCGATGCACCGGTGCGTCTGGTGCGCAAGTCGCAGACGGCGGGCGTCTGGCTGAACAGCCGGCCCGTGCTGTTCGAGGGCGCGCCCGGCTTCTACATGACGTCCTCAAGCCGCCCGCTCAGCGACATCGCCAATTTCGGCCAGCTGCGGCGGCTGGGCGTGGGGCTGGACCACCTGCGCATCGCCGCCCCGGAAGAGCGCCGCACCGTCACCCGCTATGGCGTGCGCGACGTCGTGGTCAGCCGACTGGGCGAGGACTATCTGGACTGGCGCCGGGCCGTCATCCGCCTGCGCGAGGATGAAGGCCTCTATGCCGCAGATCCGCAGGGCGTGCGTTTCGTCGACGACGGCCTGTTCCGCGCCGAGGTGGTGCTGCCGACCAGCGCGCCGACCGGCACCTATCACGCCGAGGTCTGGCTGTTCCAGGACGGTGAGCCGGTCTCCAGCGCCGAGCTGGAGCTGACCGTCGAAAAGGTCGGCATCGAGCGCGGCATCTATGAGTTCGCCCAGACCCGCCCTTGGACCTACGGCATCCTGTGCGTGATCCTCGCCGCCTTCACCGGCTGGGGCGCGAGCCGGGTGTTCCGGCGGAACTAGGGCCTAGCGCCGGAAGGCGTTGGCGATATCGACCGGAGTGCCGGACAGGCCAAGACCGTTGGGGGCGGCCCCGTCGCAGCCTATGGCTTGAGCTTCGGCAAAGGGAGAGGCCGGGTGAAACGTGTGCCACTCATCGGGCGGTGAATATCTGCCTAGGAAAGACCCGTCTGGGCCGAAGCCATTCATCGACGTCGTAAGGGTGGTGCCGTTGGAGCAGTTGATCTGGGAGCGTACAGCCATATGCGAGAGGCCGTCCTCCACCTCCCTGTAGGACCAGAGGGTCGTCACCCAAACGATGTCGTCATGGTCCTTGTGCGGCTGAAATGCGCCGTTGGCCAGGAACACCACCATGACATCGTCTTCGGCCAGAAGCGTATAGGGCCCGTCCGTAGGCTCGACCAGCCGACTTGGGTCCTCCGACACGACGATAACCGGCGGTCCGCTAAAGCGGACGGGCGGTGGCGGGGCCTCTTGAGCGACGGCCATGCTGCTGCACGCCATGCAAACGGCGCTCGCCAGAATACCGTAAACAGCATGACGGGTCATGTTCAGCTCGCCGCGAACTCGCTCAGGGCGTCCATGACGGCGCGGTTCTGGTCGTCGGTGCCGATGGTGATGCGCAGCCCCTCGGGCAGGCCATAGCCGCCAACCGGACGGACGATGATCCCCTTGGTGTTCAGATAGGCATTGGCGGCGTTGCACTGATCGACGTCCTTGAAGCGGACCAGCACGAAATTCCCGGCACTGGGCAGGACCTGAAAGCCGAAGCCGCGGATGGCCTGCGTCAGGCGCGGACGCCAGGTCTGGATCAGTTCGCGTGAGGCCTGCTGGTGGGCCTCATCGCCCAGCGCCGCGACCGCCGCCTCGATACCGGCGACCGAGACGTTGAACGGCAGGCGGATGCGGTCGACGGCTTCGGCGACCTTCAGCGGCGCATAGCCATAGCCGATGCGCAGGCCGCCGAGGCCGTGGATCTTGGAGAAGGTGCGGGTGACGACGATGTTGTCGCTGTCGCGCGCCAGATCGAAACTGCTCTGCCAGTCGGGCTCGGTGACATATTCGGCATAGGCCTCGTCGATCACCAGAATGATGTCGGGCGACAGGGCGGCGTGCAGCTGGCGGATCTCGTCGGCGGTATTGTAGCTGCCGGTCGGGTTGGACGGGCTGGAGACATAGACGATGCGGGTCCGCTCATCGACCTGACCCAGAATGGCCTCGGGCGTGAGCTTGTAGTCCGGCTCGGGCGCCAGCTTGACCTCGGCCTGATTGGCCCTGGCCGAAATGCGATAGGCGAGGAAGCCGTACTGGCCCGAGACGATATTATCGCCGGGCGTCAGATAGGTCTGGTTCAGAAGGGCAAACACCTCGTCCGACCCATTGCCGAAGATCAGCCGCTCGGGCTCGAGGCCCATCTTGTCGGCTACCGCCGAGCGCAGTTTGGCCGCGCGCCCGTCGGGATAGATGTGGATGCCGCTGACCGCATTGGCATAGGCCTCGCGCGCCTTCTCGCCGGCGCCCAGCATGTTCTCGTTCGAGGACAGCTTCATCGGCTCGGCCACGCCGTCGATCTTGGACTTGCCGCCGACATAGGGGGCGATGTCGAGAATGCCGGGCTTGGGGGCGGGCACCTTGGCGTCGGTCATGGAGTCCTCGCGGGGTCTGAATTTCAGAAAAGGGGAGCAGCGCCGATGACGCCGGTCAGGGTGCCGGGCAGGCCGTCCAGCCGCCCGTCGTCGGCCTGCACATAGCCTGCGATCATCATCAGCTTCAAGCCGCCGGTTGCGATCAGCGGCGCGGCGGC
>JAHJYN010000028.1 GCA_018826885.1 Alphaproteobacteria bacterium
CGACCCGGCCGCGGCAAGCGCCACGGTCGACCTCAGGACGCCCTTCGTGGCCTTGGTTCGGGACATGATGCCGGACCATCGCAACAAGGCGTTGCTTCACGGTTAACGCTTCCTGACCCGTCTTTTGTGCGACACTGCGCCGGACTTGTTCGCGCGGGCCCCGTGGCCCAGATGCAGTCCAGTCGATGAAGGGACATCTGATGACACCGCCGGAACCCGGCCCCGATCCCGTCGAGGCACCGAAACCCAATCTGCTGATGGTCTCGCTGAAATGCCGCTGCCCGCGCTGCGGTGAGGGGCCGCTGCTGGAGGGCTATCTGACGGTGCGCGACGCCTGCCCGGCCTGCGGCCTCGACTACGGCTTTGCCGATCCGGCCGACGGTCCCGCCTTTTTCGTCATGTCGATCGTCGGTGTGATCGGCATGGCCGCGATGATGGCGCTGGAGCTCGGACTGCACCCGCCGATCTGGGTGCATCTGGTGGTCACCCTGCCGCTGATCCTGGTGCTGTGCTTGGGTAGCCTGCGGCCCTTCAAGGCCTGGCTGGTCGCTGAACAGTATGCCCGCAGCGCCGCGCCGCCCGAATTTTCCAGCGTCGGCAAGCATGGCGAGGGCTCGCGCTGGCGCGAACGCCGCCGCTGAAGGTAACTGACGGTCCGGGAACCGCGATGGAGGCCTGACCCGGAATCGAACCGGGGTGCACGGATTTGCAGTCCGCTGCGTAACCACTCCGCCATCAGGCCATTGATCGCGAGCCGCGTTCGCTATCAGATCGGATTGTCCCCCGCAACGCACACACCTATAAGCGGGCCAGCTTTTTCACTCTCCTCTCCCCAGGGATCGATCGACGCATGGACTTCCAGACGGCACGCAAGGTGATGGTGGACAGCCAGGTCCGGGTGAACGATGTCACCGATCGCGCCCTGCAGGCGGCCCTGCTGACGGTGCCGCGCGAGACCCTGTGCGCCCCGGAACGCGCCTTTTCCGCCTATGCCGAGGTCGAGGTGCCGGTCACGGCCCGGCGCAGCCTGATGCTGCCGCGCGACCTGTCGAAACTGCTGATGGCGGCGGCGCCCAAGCCGCTTGAGCGGGCGTTGGTCATGTCGGGCGCCTATGCCGCCGCCGTGCTGGCCGAAATGGGCCTCGACGTCACCCTTCAGGAATCGGATGCCGACGCCCTGGCCATCGCCGCCCCGACCCTGGGCGCCGCCGGTGTCACCTCGGTCGAGGCGCCGCTGGACCGGCCGCAGTCGGACGGCTGGGACCTGATTGTCTCGGAGGTCGCCGTACCGGTGCGCCCCGACGCCTGGCTGGATGCGCTGAAGGTCGGCGGTCGCGCCGTGCTGGTCGAGCGCAACGGACCCGTCGGCAAGGCCAGCCTGCACATGCGCACACCCGAGGGCTGGTCGCGCCGACAGCTGTTCGATGCGACCCCGCCCGTTCTGGACGAACTGCGCCCCGAACCGGCCTTCAGCCTCTAGAATCCGGCGGGGCGACGGAATGAACCGGGTGCCGCGTGAAAAAAACTTAACTGGCGTCGGGCACAACGATCTCGCACTACGCTCGTCACCGAGAATGACACGACGCGGGCCGGCCGCGTCAGGCAGGAAATGAAGATGTTCAATCGCACCCGTGCGCTGATTTCGCTTGCGGCCCTCGCCCTGGGTTCAGGACTGGCCATGCCGGCCCTCGCCCAGGACACCCTGCCCGACGCCATCCGCATGGCCTACCGGACCAATCCGACCCTGCTGGGCCAGCGCGCCAATCAGCGGGCGCTGGACGAGTCGATCGTTCAGGCGCGCGCAGGCCTGCGCCCTTCGATCGATGTCAGCGCCTCGGCCGGTTACACCCAGACCCGGACCGCCGGCGGCCCGCAGGACGTTGACGTCAATAACGACGGCATTCCCGACACCACGATCAATGTTCCCGCCAATACGAATGACAGCACCTCGGGCGGCGCCAGCATCGGCCTGTCCCAGACGCTTTACTCCGGTGGGCGCATCTCGCTGGGCATCACGGCAACCGAGGCCAATATCCTGGCGGGCCGCGAGGACCTGCGCTCGGTCGAGCAGCAGGTGCTGGCCACCGTCATCCAGGTCTATGCCGATGTGCTGCGCGACGAGGAGATCGTCCGCATCCGCGAAGAGAACCTGACCGTCCTGCAGCGCCAGCTGGATGAGGCCTCGGCCCGCTTCGAGGTCGGCGAGATCACCCGCACCGACGTGGCCCAGGCCGAAGCCCGCCTGGCCCAGTCCGAGGCCGATCTGGCCAATGCCCGCGCCCAGCTGTCGGTCAGCCGCGCCTCCTATGCCGCCATCGTCGGCCAGACCCCGGGCCGTCTGGCCCCGCTGCCGCCCCTGCCGGGCGTGCCCACCGACTTTGACGTCGCCCTCGACATCGCCCTGATCGAGAACCCCAACATCCGCGCCGCCGAATATGCGCTGGCCGCCGCCGAGGCCAATGTCGCCCTGGCGCGCGCCGAATACCTGCCGTCCGTGCGGGTCAGCGCCTCGTACGGCGGATCGACCAATGAGCTGTCCAGCTTTGATCTGGCCGACCGCACCACCTTCCAGGCCGGCGCCACCCTGTCGGTGCCGCTGTTCACCGGCGGCCTGAACCAGTCGCGCGTGTCCCAGGCGCTGGAGCGGGCCAATGCCGCCCAGATCAGCATCGAGGGCCAGCGCCGCAATGTGCTGCAGTCGATCAGCTCGTCCTATGCCCAGCTCATTTCGGCCCGCTCGAGCCTGCGGGCCGGCGAGGAAGCCGTCCGCGCCGCCACCGTCGCCGCCGAGGGGGTCCGTCAGGAAGCCCAGGTCGGCCTGCGCACCACCCTCGACGTGCTGAACGGCGAGCTGGAACTGCGCTCGGCCCAGGTGGCGCTGGCGACCGCCCGTCGCAATGAATATGTCGCCATGGCCCAGTTGCTGCTGGCCATGGGGCGGCTGGACGTGACCGTGCTGGTCCCGGCTGCAGACGTCTATGACCCGTCGGTCAACTATCAGCGCGTGCGTAACCGCGGCGGCCTGCCGTGGGATGGCGTGATCGAGGCCATCGACCGCATCGCTGCCCCGCAGATCGTGCCCGCCAAC
>JAHJYN010000204.1 GCA_018826885.1 Alphaproteobacteria bacterium
AGCTGACCGTCGCCTTGACGATCTTGCCGGGCGCGCGCGGCGGCTCACCCTTGGGCAGGGCGTCGACGTGTTCCATGCCCGACTCGACCACACCCCAGACGGTGTACTGGCGGTCGAGGAAGGTGGCGTCGTCGAGGCAGATGAAGAACTGGCTGTTGGCGCTGTTCGGGTCGTTGGTGCGGGCCATCGAGCAGACGCCGCGCACGTGCGGCTCGGCCGAGAACTCGGCCTTCAGGTTCGGCTTCTTCGAGCCCGAGGTGCCGGTGCCGGTCGGATCGCCGCCCTGGGCCATGAAGCCGGCGATGACGCGGTGGAAGACCACGCCGTCGTAAAAGCCTTCGCCGGCCAGTTCGGTGATGCGGGCGACATGGCCGGGCGCCAGGTCGGGGCGCAGGCGGATAACAACGTCACCGCCGGTGTCATTGCCGGTGTCGAGCGTGAAGGTGAGGGTCTGTTCAGTCATACGGGCTCCTTTTGTCGTGGCGGGGTCATAGCGGCTGAACGCGTGGGGCGCTATGTCGGGTGTCATGAGTGAAGATGAAAAGTCTCCCCCCCGTCGCAAGATGGTGCGTTTGCCGACGGCGGGCACCGCTGCGGGCCGGGGCATGGGGACCAAGATGAAGACCGCGGACGACAAGTCCATGTCCAGCCAGCAGTGGATCAAGCGGCAGCTGGCCGACAAATGGTCGGAGCGGGCGCGGGCCGAGGGCTGGCGCAGCCGGGCGGCCTTCAAGCTGATTGAGATCGACGACCGGTTTCACCTGATCAAGCCGGGGTCGCGGGTGATCGATCTGGGCGCGGCGCCCGGCGGCTGGGCCCAGGTGGCGGTCAAGCGCGGCGCCACTGCGGTGGTGGGCGTCGATCTGCTGCCGGTCGAGCCGGTGCCCGGTGCCACCATGATCCAGGCCGACTTTACGCATGCCGGCGTCGATCAGCAGATGATCGACCTGCTGGGCGGGGCACCCGATCTGGTCCTGTCGGACATGGCGCACAATACGGTCGGCCACCGCCAGACCGACCATTTGAAGATCATCGCCCTGATCGAGATCGCGGCCGACTTTGCCATCCGGACTCTGAAGCCCGGCGGGCATTTCGTGTCGAAGAATTTCCAGGGCGGCGATGCCGGCGGGGTGCTGGCCCGGCTGCGGGCCGAGTTCGAAACGGTGAAATACGTCAAGCCGGCCTCCAGCCGGAAGGACAGCGCCGAGGTATTTCTGGTGGCGATGAACAGGAACCGGCCGCGCTGAGCGGGCTGGCGATCAGGCTGCCGCCAGATCCTTGGCCTTGCGCGCGCGACGAGCCTCGATCCGGGACCAGATACGGTCGTGGGCCGTGAAGAACAGCGTCTGGACGAGCGGCTCGACGATGCCGATGGCCAGGGCGATGCCGATGTCGCGGGTGATGGCATAGGCCACCGTCACCGCCACGACGAAATGCATGACGCCGTAGGTCAGGGTCTTGAAGGCGATCTGTTTGAACGATGAGGGCAGGGCGTGGCTGTGGCTCGCATGGCCGTGCGACCGGGCCTGCTCGCGGGCATCCATCAGCTCGAGGCGGGCGGTGAAGGCTTCGGCCGTTTCCTCGAATCCGGTCAGCCGCTTGCGACGCTCGATCCGGTGCCAGATGCGGTCGTGGATCGAATAGGCAATCGTCTGGAAGAAGGGCTCGACCATGCCCACCGCCAGAGCCAGCCGCCAGTCGCGGGTCAGGGCATAGGCGACCAGAATGGCCACCACGAGGTGCATCACGCCATAGCTGGCGATCTTGAGCGCGAGGCTGCGCGCCGTGTTGAGGATCATCCGCACCATCGCCCCCGAAAATGGTTGGGATCAGCAACGGTTGCAACGAGATAAATTCTATCGTGGCCATAAGCGCAGCGGCGACACGATTGCCCCTTGCCGAGTCGGGGGGCTCACCGCTATACGCGGCCCGCAAAACGGAGACTCCTCATGGAGATACGCGAAGGCCTAACCTTCGATGATGTTTTGCTCGAACCCGCAG
>JAHJYN010000205.1 GCA_018826885.1 Alphaproteobacteria bacterium
AGGATGATCCGACCGGCCCGCTCCAGGAAGATCCGCGCCCGCTGCCACAGGTTCAGCGCCACACTGCCCGGATCCGGCATCTTGTAGGCCGGCAGCTCCATCATGAAGGGCTCGAACGCGCCCCTCCAGAAGATCTTGCGGATCACAAAGGACACCACCAGAGCGCTGAGGATTCCCGCCGCATAGAGGCCGAACATCACCAGTCCCTGCAGCTCGACCCAGCCCCAGACGGTCTCGCGCGGGATGAAGGCGGCGATGATCAGGGTGTAGACCGGAATGCGCGCCGAACAGGTCATCAGGGGCGCCACCATGATGGTCGTCAGCCGGTCCCGTTTGGAGTCGATCACCCGCGCCGACATGACGCCGGGAATGGCACAGGCAAAGCTGGACAACAGCGGGATAAAGGCCCGCCCGTGCAGGCCGGCCCCGCCCATGATGCGGTCCATCAGGAACGCCGCTCGCGCCATATAGCCAAAGTCTTCCAGCAGCAGGATGAACAGGAACAGCACCAGAATCTGCGGCAGGAACACCAGCACACTGCCGACCCCTGAGATCAGCCCGTCGACGATCAGGCTCTGCAACAGGCCGTCGGGCATGATCCCCGCCACCCAGCCGCCCAGCGCGCCCAGCCCCAGGTCGATGGCGTCCATGCCGGGCGCGGCCCAGCTGAACACGGCCTGGAACATGACGAACAGAAGGGCCAGCAGGATCAACAGCCCTGCGACCGGGTGCAGCAGCACGCCATCGATCTTGCCGGTCAGGGTGTCGGGCCGTTCGGGCGGGCGCACATGCGCCGACAGGATACGGCTGGCCTCGCGGTGCGCCGCGCGGATCTCGGCGACGTCCGGCTCATGCCAGGTCGAGGGCCGAGCTGCTGTCGAGGCCAGCACGCCCTGCACCGCGACCAGCAGCTCATCCAGCCCCCGCTTGCGCGTCGCCACCGTGGTCACGACCGGCATGCCGATGGCCTTCGACAGGCCCTCCAGATCGATCCGCAGGCCCTGACGCTCGGCGATGTCGTACATGTTCAGCGCCATGACCGCCGGCAGGCCAACCGCCTTGATCTCCAGCGCCAGCCGCAGCACCAGCCGCAGATTGGTGGCGTCGGCCACCACCACCAGCACATCGGGCACATCCTCGGGCCGTCGGCCCAGCACGACGTCACGGGTGATCACCTCATCCGGACTGCGCGCCCGCAGCGAATAGGTCCCCGGCAGGTCCAGCACCGTCATCGGCGCGCCGTCCGGGGCCTTGATCACACCGGCCTTTCGCTCGACCGTCACGCCGGCATAGTTGGCGACCTTTTGCCGGCTGCCGGTCAGGGCGTTGAACAGGGCCGTCTTGCCACTGTTCGGATTGCCGACCAGGGCGACCGTCGTCATCGACGCGCTCATGCTCCGGTGTCCGCCCCGCTCAGTTGCAGGCTGAGGCCCCGCACCTCGTGCCGCCGCAGCGCGATCCGCATGCCCTCGACGTCCAGCACGACCGGATCGCGGCCGACAGGCCCTTCATGGATCATCCGGACCCGGGCACCCTCGACCAGACCGAACTCCAGCAGGCGCCGTTCCAGTTCCAGCGCATCGGCGGGATTGTCCTCGATCGCCTCGACGGCGTGGATCCGGCCCTCCTGACCCCTGCGGGCCCGGCTCAGCTTGATGATCTCGGTCATGGAAACTCGAACTGCCGGCGCGGGTCGGGCGGGGAATCGGGGGCCACAACCGTCCGCGTACGGCGTGCCTTCCAGTTGACAGTGATTATCAGGTGCTGCCCCGCGTCGTCCAGTCCGCTTGTCGATTTCCACGGGTCGACCTAAGCCGGACAGAATACGGAGCCGCTCATGACACCCTCCCCGATCCTTCGCCTCACCAGCCTCGCGCTCGCCACTCTCGCCCTCGCGGCCTGCGGCGAGTCTTCAGAAACGGTGACCCCGAAAGCGCCCCCGCCCGCGCCTCTCACAGCCGAACAGATCGGCGTCGCCATCGCGGCCCTCCCTGCGCCTTACAATGAAGCGGACTATGACAACGGCCGGCGCGCCTTCGCCCGCTGCCGCGCCTGTCACACGGTCACTCCGGGCGGCCCCAATATGACCGGTCCCAATCTCTACGGCCTGTTCGGTCGCCCGGCCGGACGGCACGAGGGCTATAACTACTCAAAGGCCCTGCAGGCCGCAGACTTCACCTGGGACGTGGACCGGCTGGACCAATGGCTGGCCAACCCCCGCACCTACCTGCCCGGCAACAAGATGAGCTTCGCCGGCGTGCCCGACGATCAGGACCGCCGCGACCTGATCGCCTGGCTCAAGGTCGAGACCTCGCCCCGCTAGGCCCTATTCCGCGGCCTTGGGCATGGCGTCATTGGCCGCGACTTCCTGCGCTTCCCATTCCTCGATCTTGCGCGCCGTGTATTCCGGCGAGCGGGTGAACCGCGCCAGCACGCCATAGATCACCGGCACGACGAACAGCGTCAGCAGGGTCGCGAACATGGCGCCCGCAAAGATCACCACGCCGATGGTCTGGCGGCTGCCTGCGCCCGCGCCCTGCCACAGCATCAGCGGCAAGGCGCCGAACGCCGTGGCGATCGAGGTCATGATGATCGGGCGCAGCCGCAGGGTCGAGGCCTCGATGATGGCCTCGCGCACCGTCCGCCCCTGATCGCGCAGCTGGTTGGCGAACTCGACGATCAGAATGCCGTTCTTGGCTGCCACCCCGATCAGGATGATCAGGCCGATCTGCGAATAGATATTCAGGCTGGAGCCGAGCATGACCAGGCCGAACAGCCCGCCCGCCGCCGCCAGCGGCACCGTCAGCATGATGACCGCCGGGGTAATCCAGCTCTCGAACTGGGCCGCCAGCACCAGGAAGACCAGAAGCAATGCCAGACCGAAGGCGGCAATGACGGCCCCGCCGGATTCCTGCTGATCCCGGGCCGCGCCGCCCCACTGGATCGTGGCGACACCGGGTGGTTGTTTCGCGACCTCTTCCTCGAAGAAGGCGATGGCGTCACCGATCGTGTAGCCGGGGTTCAGGTCGACAGAGAGGCTGATCGCGCGCTGCCGGTCCAGACGACGCCGGTCCGGCGTATCGCCCGAGGTCTGGGTCTCGACGACCGACGACAGGGGCACGACGCCACCCGACCGCGTGCCCACATAAAGGGTTTCCAGATCCGAGACTGCCGCGCGGTCGGCGCGCTCGGTCTGCAGGATGACGTCGTATTCCTGCCCGCCCTTGATATAGGTCGTGGCCCGGCGCGACCCGAACATGGTCTGCAGGGTGCGCCCGATCTCCTGTGACGATACCCCGAGGCTGGCGGCCTGCTCCGGATCAACATCGACCAGCAGGCGCGGCGAGTTGGGCTCATAGTCGAGGCGCGGGCGCGACAGATTGGGGTTGGCCTGGGCTGCCGCCATGATCGGCTGGACCCACTGGAACATGCTTCCATATTCGGGGCCGGTCATGACCATTTCGACGCTGTTGCCCCCGCCGCCCCGCGACAGGCCGCTGCGGGCAAAGGCGTTGACCTGGGCCCCGGTCTGATTGCGGAGCTTCCGGTTCAGGTCCTGGGCGATCTCGTCGGCCGAGCGCTCCCGGTCGCCCCAGTCGGTCAGGCTGAGGCTGGCGTTGCCGCCGTTGTTGCCGCCCCCCCAACCGGGGGCAGAGATGAAATAGCTTTCGACCTCGCCGGTCTGGGCATAGCTCGCCAGGACCGGCTCGATGCCCATCATGATGTCGCGCGTATAGTCATAGCCCGCGCCCTCTGGCCCCTGGACACGCACGAAAATGCTGCCGCGGTCCTCGGGCGGGACCAGTTCGCTGGGCAGGTTCATGAACATGCCGACGGCCCCCAGGGCGACAAACACCACCACGGCGATGGTGGCGATCAGCGCCTTGCGAACCCCCAGCATGGCGTTCAGCGAGTGCTGGTACGAGGTCTTCAGCCGATCCATGCCGGCGTCGACCTTGCGGGCCACGAAGCCCGCCCCGGTGGCGGGGCGCAACAGCTTGGAGGCCAGCATCGGCGACAGGGTCAGCGCCAGGAAGGCCGAGAAGGCCACGGCACCCGCAATGGCGGCGGCCAGTTCGACGAACAGCCGGCCGACATAGCCGGGCAGGAACAGCAGCGGCGCAAACACCGAAATCAGGACGATCGTGGTCGCGACCACGGCGAAGAACACCTGGCGCGTGCCGCGCTCGGCGGCGACCAGCGGCGGCTCGCCATGGTCCAGCCGACGCTGGATGTTCTCGGTCACGACGATGGCATCGTCGACGACCAGTCCAATGGCCAGCACCATGGCCAGCAGCGTCAGAAGGTTCAGCGAGAAGCCGAAGGCCGCCAGCACGATGAAGATGCACAGCAGACAGATCGGCGCGATGATCGACGGGATCAGCGCGGCTCTCAGCGTCCCCAGGAAGACGAAATTGACCAGCGCCACCAGCGCCAGGGCGATACCGACCGTGATCCACACCTCATCGATGGCGTGGGAGGTGAACACCGAATTGTCCGATCCGATCACCAGTTCCGCGCCCTCGGGCAGGGTCGGGCTGACCTGCTCGATCATGGCGCGCACGCCTTCGGAAATGGCCAGGTCGTTGGCCTGGGACTGGCGGGTGATGGCCAGACCAATCTGGTCCAGACCATTGCCCCGGAACAGGCGGCGATCGTCCTCCGGGGCCTCGTCGATGCGGGCAATATCGCCCAGCCGGGTCACATAGCCCCCATCGACCGCGCCCGATATGCCGGACCCCGCAGCGGCCCCGCCGTTCAGGATGGGCAGGGTGGCGAAGTCCTCGGCCGTGGCATAATTCCGCGCCACCCGGATCGTATAGTCCTTGTCCGTCGACTCCAGCGTCCCGGCCGGCAGTTCGATATTCTGGGACGTCAGGGCGCTCTCGACGTCCGAGACGGTCAGGCCGCGGGCCGCGAGGGCGTCGGCATCCAGCCAGATCCGCATGGCATAGCGCTGCTCGCCATAGATCCGCACCTCGGCCACGCCCGGCAGGGTGGCGAACCGCTCGGTCAGCGAGCGCTCCGCATAGTCGGTCAGCTCCAGCCGATCCATCTGCGACGAGCGCAGGAAGACGATCATGATCGGCTGGGAGTCGGCGTCCGACTTGGATACCCGCGGCGGATCGGCCTGGTCCGGCAGCTGGCCGGTCACCCGCGACACCCGATCGCGCACGTCGTTGGCCGCGACGTCCAGGTCCGTGTTCAGCGAGAACTCGATCCGGACGTTCGACCGCCCGTCACGGCTGGACGACGTGATCCTTTCGACGCCCTGGATACCCGCAATCTGTTGTTCGACCGGTTCCGTGATCCGGTTCTCGATCACCTCGGCCGAGGCGCCCGTATAGCTGGTGGTCACCGAAACGATCGGCGGATCCACATCGGGCAGCTCGCGCACCGGCACGAAGAAGAAGGCCGCCGCGCCGATCACGCACAGGACAATCGCCGCAACGGCGGCGAAAACGGGCCTGCGAACGGCGATGTCGGACAGCATCATTGGCTGGGGCTCCGTCCGGCCACGGTCACCGGGGCACCGGGCTGGATCCGGTTCAGACCCGAGGCCACCACCGTCTCACCCGCGTCCAGGCCTGACAGGATCTCGACATAGCCGTCCTCGACGACCCCGGTCTCGACCTCCACCCGCTGCGCGACCTGGCCGGCCTCGGCGGGCATGATGCGATAGACGAAGGCGCCCTCACCCTCGTACTGGATGGCCGACTCCGGCACCGCCAGGCTCTGGCGCTGGCCCTGCCGGACGGTCACCCGCATCGACATCCCCGGACGAATGCGGCCTTCGGGATTGGGCAGTTCTGCGCGCGCGGTCGCCGACCGGGTCACTTCATCGATCCGCGTGTCCACCCGGGCGATACGCCCCGTGAACTGCGAGCCGGGGAAGGCGTCGGCGGTAGCACTGATCGGCGTGCCGGACTGAACCGGGGACAGATAGCGCTCGGGCAGCGGGAAATCGATCCGGATGGTGCTGATGTCGTCCAGGGTGGTGATCACCGTGCCCGGACCGACCAGCGTGCCCGGCGTGACCGTCGTCAGACCCAGCACTCCCGAAAAGGGCGCGCGGATCACGCGCTCACCCCGGCGCGCCTCAGCCGCTTCAAGCGACGCCTGGGCGGCCTTCAGGGCCGAGTCGGCCTGTTCGAGATTGACCCGGGGGGCGATTCCCCGATCAACCAGTTCCTTTGAGCGATCATAGTCTCGTTGGGCCTGCTCGACGCGGGCGCGGGCCTCGATCATCCCGGCTTCCTGCTCGCGCGCCTGCAGTTCGACCAGCGGCGCACCGGCCCGCACAGACTGACCGTCACGGAAAAGCACCCGCGTGATCAGCTCGGTATTGGTCGAAGCGATCTCGACCGACCGCTGTCCCCGCGCCACGCCGACCAATTGAAGCGTGTCGGAAAAGGTCCGCTCGGTCGTCGCAACCGCGGCCACTTCCTGGGCTCCGCCCCGACCGCCCCCCGGACCGCCCCCGCCACCGCCTTCATCGGCGAATGACAGCCGGACGATGACCGCAA
Source organism: Alphaproteobacteria bacterium (assembly GCA_018826885.1). Classification (GTDB taxonomy): domain Bacteria; phylum Pseudomonadota; class Alphaproteobacteria; order Caulobacterales; family Caulobacteraceae; genus Brevundimonas. The sequence goes on from JAHJYN010000205.1 coordinate 6,528, forward strand.
CGGCCATCAGCACGATCAGAGCGGCTGCGGCGACGAGAAGGAAATGGCGCTTGATCACGTGGTCGATAGTCCCTGCAACGATACGGGCAGCACATAGCGGTCTGTCAGCCGGACGCAATTACTAATCAGGAACGCGCGAGGTTGCAGATTCCGGCGCGGTGTTCCGTCGCAGGGTCAGAAACGCCGCCAGACTCCCACAACCACGCCCTCGGACTGAGGCGTCTCCCGCCCGCCCAGCGCCGAACGCCAGCCCAGCTGCAAACTCCAGTCTCCAATGTCCCGCACGACCGACGTCTCGGCCGACAGCCAGCGCGGCCCGCCGTTGTCGACCTGTCCCCCGTACAACTGGCCCAGCACCATCCAGTCCCCGCCAAACCGCCCGCCGACGGTAACGTCGACCCGCGTCTCGTCCTCCAGCCCCTGCCGGAACCGCCGCGCGCCCTGGACGTCAACAAATACGGTCTGCAGGCCCAGCACCGGCCTTGCGGGCGTGATCGACCGACCGGCTGACAGACGCACTTCCCAGTCGGCCGTCCCCACGCCCGGGGCGGCATAGCCGGCATTCCGTCCCTCGCCGCCATCGGCATAGCTGACCTGCAGCGCCACGGCGTTGGCCGGATCGCGATAGACCTGCCACGCCAGCCCGATCTCGAGGGGCCCCCGCCCCTCATAGTCGACAAAGGCGTCCGACCCGCTCTGCCAGTCACCCTTGAGCACCAGCGTCAGCCGGTCAGTCAGACCATACTCTGCATACAGGCTCAGGCTGGTGTCACGCCGCTCCGCCAGCAGGGGCTGGCTGTTGCCGTCGAGGTCGAACCCCCGTTCGGCCCTCATCACTTCATATTTCAGGATGAACTGGGCCGTGGCCTGCTCGCGCGTCCAGGGGCCGGCCGCGGCCGGAAGGGCGACCGCCAGCGATCCGACGAGGACCAGAGCGATGCCCGGGCCCCACCGCATGGTCAGACGTCGTAGCCGGGCGACTTCCGGTCCAGCATGCGCAGCGCGCCTGGCCAGGCCAGGGCCGAGATGAAGCCGATGCCCTTGCCCTGTTCCTTCGTTTCGGTCTGCGCGGCATCCGGGGCGATCAGCACATGGTCGCGTCCGGCCGACAGGGCCGCGATCTGCTGGGCGCAGGCCCGCTCGAGGAAGAACATCCCGACCCAGGCGGCCGCGGCCGTCTGACCGACCGCCAGCGTGCCATGATTCCGCAACAGCATCAGCGGCTTCTCGCCCAGATCTGCGACCAGACGTTCGCGCTCGTCGTGGTTCAGCGCCAGCCCCTCATAGCCGTGATAGGCCACCTGATGCTGCAACAGACAGGCATTCTGGCTGACGGGCAGCAGGCCGTGCTTCTGGGCCGCCACGCCAACCCCCGCCACCGTGTGCAGATGGATGACATAATGGGCATCCTCGCGCGCCGCATGCACGGCCGAATGGATGGTGAACCCGGCCGGATTGATGAAGTTCGTCGTCTCCTGAACAATGTTGCCGTCCAGATCGACCTTCACCAGCGACGAGGCGGTGATCTCCTCGAAATAGTAGCCGTACGGGTTGATCAGGAAGTGATGCTCCGGCCCCGGTACCCGCGCAGAAATGTGGGTGAAGATCATGTCGTCCCAGCCGTGCAGGGCGACCAGACGATACAGGGCCGCCAGATCAACGCGCGCCTGCCATTCGGCCTCGGACACGCGCGACTTCAGCGATGCAGGGGCTCCGTCAGCCATGGGCTGTCTCCTCGTTTGGAGGCGAAACTCGCGCCGTATGGCCATGCGGTCAAGCCGCAGCGCGACACGGCAGAGCTCGGCAAGATGTGGTTAACCCTGTCTTCACCGCCTTTGCCGATAGTCGTCGTGACATTGTATCGAGTCGGTCGTCGGCTTGACCTGTCGGGAGTTGTCGAACGTGACGGCAGTCGCCCTGGAAGACACGGACCCCGTCCAGCCGCCTGGCGCGGCCATGACGGACCTGCTGGCCCTCGCCCACAGCCGGACCCTCGAGGACCGACAACGGCTCCTGATGGGCGTCATGGCCCTGTGCGACCAGCACCCCGCCACCAGCCAGGATCTGTCTCCCGTCCTGACCGACATCTTTCTCGTCCTCGCACGTCAGGCCGAGCACGACATCCGCAAGGCCCTGTCCGAACGCCTGGCCAATGCCTCCTGGGCCCCCTCCGCCCTCGTCAACATCCTGGCCCTCGACGATATTGAAATCGCTCGCCCGATCCTCGCCCGGAGCCCGATCCTCAAGGACGAGGATCTGCTGGCGGTCCTGGTTCAGGCCAGTCTGGAACATCAGATCGAGGTGGCCCGCCGCCCGCACCTCAGCGCCCGCGTCGCGGATGCCATTCTGGATCAGGCTCACCCGGCGCCCCTGACGGCCCTGGCCGGCAACACCACCGCCGAGATCAGCGCCGAAGGCCTCCGCCGGCTGGTCGAGCATTCGCGCCGCCTCGCGGCCCTGCGTGCCCCGCTGGCCCGCCATCCCCGCCTTGATGAGTCGATGGCCCGGCAGCTCTACAGCTGGATCGGAACCGCCCTGCGCGAGTCGATGGCTGAACGCTTCGCCATCACCGATTTCCGGCTGGACGACGCCGTTGAGGACGCCGTGCACACGGCCTTTTCATCGCTCGGCATGGGCGCGCCCCCGCCACCGGTCGATGACGATCGCGACGAGATGGACAGACGTCTGGTGCTGAAACTTCAGGCCGCCGGGCAGCTTCGCCCCGGCTATCTGATCCGGGCCATCCGCGAGAAAAAGCTGGGCCTGTTCCAGCATGCCCTCGTGGTCCTCGGTGGCTTCTCCATGGCCCAGGTGAAGGCCTGCCTCGCACACAGCACACCCGAAGCCCTCTATTATGCCTGTGCGGCAGTCGGCATCGATCGTGCGGTCTTTCCGCCCCTGCTCTACGAGATTCGTCAGCTGAACGGCGGCCCGCCCGGTGAGGCCGGCAACGCTGTCTGGCTGCGGGGCGCCCTCTCGCCCCCGTCCGCGGCCCGCGCTCTCAAGGCCCTGATCGGCGACGGCACCTCCTCCGCCGCCTAGGACAGCCACCGCGTCCGGCAAAGGGCGTTTGACAAGTCGGCACCCCCGGTCTCACCTGTGACCGTGACACCTCCTCCTTTTCCCCGGCTGGCCTTTGCGGCCAGCGAACGTCCCGAGGCCCAGGCCGCGCTTTCCCGTCTGCGCGACCGCTATGCCCATGTGCCCGAGACCGAGGCCGACGTCATTGTCGCCCTGGGCGGGGACGGCTTCATGCTCGAGACCCTGCACGTCAATCTGGCGCGCGGCACGCCTGTCTACGGCATGAACCGCGGCTCCGTCGGCTTTCTGATGAATGACTATGACGAGGACGATCTGCTGCCGCGCCTGATCGCCGCCGACCGCACCGTCATCCACCCGCTGCAGATGGACGCCTGGACCGAAAGCGGGGCCACCCACAGCGGTCTGGCCATCAATGAGGTGTCCCTGCTCCGCCAGACCCGGCAAAGCGCCAAGCTGCGGATTCGCGTCGACGGCCGCGTGCGGATGGAGGAGCTTAGCTGCGACGGCTGTTTGATCGCCACGCCGGCAGGGTCAACGGCCTATAACCTCTCGGCCCACGGCCCCATCATTCCCCTCGACGCCCGCATCCTGGCCCTGACGCCGATCAGTGCCTTCCGCCCCCGACGCTGGCGCGGCGCCCTGCTGCCCCACGAGGCCCAGGTCAGCTTCGAGGTCCTCGAGGCCGACAAACGCCCGGTCAGCGCCACCGCCGACAGTTTCGAGGTCCGGCGCGTCCGCCGTGTCGACGTGTGCGAACGACGCGACATCAACCTGACCATGATGTTCGACCCCGGCCGTTCGTTCGAGGAACGCGTGCTCGCCGAGCAATTCACGGGCTGACGGTCACGGCTTCTTAAGACGCCCCGGGCATCATCATGACCAGATTTCTACAGGAGCAGCCGATGAGCGGTCCGGCACAGGTCATTCGCCCCCCCAACACCCTTCGCCTGAAGGTCGGTGGTGGATTCGGCGGCGTTGACGCCAAGGCCATCGCCAAGGCGGAAGAAGCCCTGCAGGCCATGTCGTCCCAGTTCGCCCAATGGCTGCAGGACGAAATCGAAAAGCTCGACAAGGCCCAGGCCGACATCCGTGACCGCGGCTATACCGCCGAGACCGCCGAGGCGCTCTATTTCCGCGCCCACGACCTCAAGGGCCTCGGCACGACCTATCAGTATCCGCTGGTGACCCGCCTCGCCGGGTCGCTGTGCAAGCTGATGGACGCCCCGGAAAAGCGTATGGCCGCGCCCATCGTGCTGATCGACGCCCACATCGACGCCATCCGCGCCGTCGTCCGCGACGAGATCCAGACCGACGATCACCCGGTGGGCCAGACCCTGGCCGAGACCCTGGAAGCCCGCGTCGCCGAACACGCGGCCTAGGGGTCGCCCCCCCCATCCGCTCATCCCCGCGCAAGCGGGGACCCTGCGTGTCAGGCCCTCGGTAATCCTCGAGAAGCCCCAGGCCGCGTACCCATAAGATCGCCGATACCACGGGTCCGCTTACAAGCGGCAAGTCAATGTCCGCTCTCGACCCATTGCGGACATCTCCAACCCAACACTTGGAAGTCCGATGCGATCATGATCTGAAGGCCAAATGATCGACGCCGTTGAAATCTACGGCCTGGAAGCTCTGGACGATCCGTTTCGCGAGGAGTTTGAGGGCGCTCGCGCTTTGCTAGATGGACCGGAATGGGAACAAGGCCTCGAAAAGCTTGAGACACTGGCATTCGCCGGTTCAATGCTCAGTACGATTTGCGTGGCGGGCTGCATGTTGGAGGGCTGGTACGACCACGAAGACCTGCCCGGTGCCGAAGCCTGGTACCGAGTTGCAGCGGAAGCCGGGTACTCCGCCGCATTCGTCGGTTTGGGAGCTACATATCATCGCATGGGCCGCTTCTCGGACGCGGCGGTTGCGTACGAGGAGGCAGCGGCAAAAGACTATCCGCCAGCCTACCACAGGCTCGCGTTGCTCTACTGGTACGGAGAGGGTGTTTCGTCAGATCGGCAAAGAGCGTTGGACCTATGGAGGTCGGGCGCTTCACAAGGCCATCAGCAAGCAAGACACGCGTTGGCCCGGGTGCTCATTCATGGCGCCGGAGGGCTTCGGGGTCGGATCGAGGGACTGCGGTATGCGTTCCAAAGTGTCGCGGAGATTTTGCGGGGAACGACCTGAAATCGCGCCCGGACAAGCCAATGAGACCGCTTCCTACTGTTCATTGAGCGTCCGCTTAAGGCGACGGCGTAATGTCCGCTTTCCACCCTTAGCGGACATTCCGCGAGTCCGCTTTTCGGAGGGGCGCGTCGCTTAGGAGGACACGACCTAGGCCGCGTTCGCGGCCCTTTCGGCGTCTGCCGGCATCGGCGCCCGGTCCAGCCGTTCCATCAGATAGGCCAGATCCTCGCGCGGCACATTCGGACGCTGCGTCAGGAAGCGTTCCAGCATGCGCTGGCGGAAGGTCTCGGCGCTGAAATCCGCGCCCTCGGCCTGCAGCGCCCGCCAGGTATCGATCCCCGACCGAAAGGCCTGGAACAGGCGCGGCGGCAACCCCGCCCGGTCATAGATGGCCTTCAGCCCCAGCGGCCCGGCGTCATGCACCATCAACCAGGTCCGCGCGTGCGGCGTCTGGGCCAGCTCGGCCAGGCCGTGCTCGACAAACGTCAGCTGCCCGCGCGCCAACGCCCGCAGCAGCAGCGACGGCGTCAGCGCCCGGCGACCATTCAGCCGCGAGACAAAGGTCGCCATATCGGGTGTGCTGGCGGCCTGATCGACCAGATCCAGCGTGGCCCGCTCACGCGCATGGGCCGACAGACGGATCGCCGCTTCGGGCGCAATGGCGTGGCGACTGATCAGATGTTCGCGGACCGTCTCCGACACATGGGCGATCAGCCGCTCGGTGATCTCGGGCGGCAGCACCTGCCGGTACGACAGCGCCGTCATGACCTCCGGCGCTTCGGCAAAGCGGTCCAGCACGACGTCCATGGCGCCTTCGGCCAGATCGGCATTGTCATTGGCGGCCAGGGTTCGCACCGCCTCGCGGCTGCCCGTCTCGGCCAGCACCTGACAGACGTCGCGCGACACCCGGGGCCGGGCGGCGATCGCCACCTGCCGCGTCGTCGAGCCCGCCTTGACGATCTCGATCAGGTCCTCGTCGGAAAAGGCCGGCGAAAAGCCGATGATCGGCAGGGCGACACTGTCCACATCGGCCGCCAGCCGTCGGGCCACATCGCGCGGGATCAAATCCGAGGACTTGAGCGTCACCGCCATCGCCCGCCGCACCAGCTCGGCCGCATCATGGGCCAGCACGCGCAGGATCTTCTCGGCCGCCTCCCGGTCCTCGGGCGTCAGCTCAACCCGCTCCATATTGCGGCACAGCTTGTGGGTCGCGGCGGCGCGTTCGTCCTCGTCGGTCGACTTGATCAGTCGGCGGATGTCGAATTCGGTAAGGCGGGCGCGATAGGCCGTCATGTCGGACTCAGCTGGGCTATACGAACCGGTGTGCTCCGATTCCCGACCCGAAGCATGCGCGCGACAGGCTTAATGCACAGTTTACCAACCGGGCCGGATCAGGCGTCCGCGGTGCCGACAAAGGCCCGCAGGAAGCCGGCATTGCTGTCCTCGCCCTCCTGCCCCAGCAAGAGGGCCAGCAGGCCCTGATCCTGACGCATCCGGTCCATCTGATCCGCGACCATCCGGTCCTTGGGGGACAGGGCGTCGATCACCGGCGCCGACGACGGGACGGCCGGCAGTCCCTGCCCCGCCTTGCTGCTCAGATTGGCATAGACCTCGGCGACCGTCGCCGGGCGACCGTCGCGGTAAAAGATCGAGCGGTTGGCGGAGGCCGCCTGCGGGAACAGGGCCGCGGCACTGGCCCCGGGCCGCGTATTCACCGCCTCGACCAGCTTCGCCGCCCCCGCCGGTCCCAGAAAGTGCGCGGCATAGAGGTCGCCGGCCGTCGGCTCCCGCCCGATCCGCCCGCGCAGATAGGCGGCGTTGGACGCCGTCAGCTCGCCCGCCATGGCCGAGGCCGCGACCGGATCATAGCGCAGGTCCAGCACCACATTCCGCGCCGCGCCGTCTACGCGCCAGCGCCCGTCCTGCCCCCTGTAGATCAGATCCGCATACTGGCCGTAGCCGTGCTTGCCGCCGTGCTGCTTCAGGGTCGACAGCCAGGTCTGTTCGATGAACTGGAACAGGCCCGCCGCCGACGACGTCCGCGCCCGTGCCGACGGGTTCATGGCGCTTTCGCGCTGGGCCGTCTTCATCAGAAAGTCGAAGTCCACGCCCGTCGAGGCAGAGGCGCGCCGGATGGCCGCCTCGACACCGCCCTGGGAGGGAATCGCGCTGATGGACATGGGCGAGAGGCTGGGCCGACATGGTTAATTGAATCTTAACCCACCGAACCGTCATCGTCGCACACCGGGTTCGCCTTAAACTTGCCGCAAGGTCAGCGCCCCCTTCACCTCAGGGTGTGCTGTGGGGACGGCATAAGGGAGAGACGTCCATGATGATGAATCACGCCGGTGGCCCCGGCCTGGTCAGCCCCCTCGACTACGGCGATACGCCGCGCAGGAAACTGACCCCCACCACCCTGACCGCAGTCGCGATCGTGCTGGCCGCCCATGTCGGCGTCGGCATTGCCCTCTACTACCAGCGCTTCGAGCTGCCCGTGAGCGCGCCGTCAGTCCCCGAAAAGACCATCACGCTCGAATTCTACACGCCGCCTCCGCCCGAGCTGGAGGTCGCACCCGAACCGCCGGCGCCGAACCCGCCGATCCATCGTCCGCTCAACACGGTTCCGACCGCCGAGACCCTGACCGTCATCATTCCGGACGTTCCGACCCCGGCGACCGGTCCGGCCATCACCCTGACGCAGCCGATACCCACGCCGTCGCCAGCCGGCACCGGCAACACCCCGGCCGAGGCCGTGCCCGCCGGTCCGCCGACCATCACCAACCCGGACTGGGTCCGCAAACCCACCGGCGAAGCCCTGATGCGCGCCTATCCGGAACGCGCCATCGCGGCGAACGTCACGGGCTCGGCCACGCTCAGCTGCACGGTACGCGTCAACGGCAGTCTCACCGACTGTCAGGTGGTCAGCGAGACCCCCGGCGGCTACGGCTTCGGGCGCGCGGCCACCCGCCTGTCGCGCGACTTCCGCATGAGCCCGCGGACCGTGGACGGTCAGGCCGTCGGCGGCGCCCGGGTCACGGTCGGCATCCGTTTCACCCTGCCGGACTAGGCTGAAGGGGTCGAGGGCGGTCAGCCGGTCTGGCGGCCCTCGATCCCGGCCACCGTCTGCGCGGCCACCGCCGGCGCCATCAGCCAGCCGTTGCGGCGCGGCGCCAGAGCCAGGTGCAGCCCGGGCAGGACCTCACCGGACAGGGGCAGGCCGTCCGCCGTCGCCCCCCGAACACCCGTCCGCCACTCCACCGGGCCGATCGCTTGCAGGCCCAGCGCCTGCTGCGCCCGGCGCAGCAGCGCATCCTGAAGGTCTGATGCCTCGGCCACCAGTCCGCCCGCCTCCATGGTCGCGCCGATCACCGTGCCGTCGCCCAGGGGCACCGCATAGCCGCCGGCAAACCGCGCCGGACGCTCGACCAGCCGCCGGATCGTAAACGCCAGCCGCCCGCCGATCGCCTGAACCCGATCGACCGCGTGCCTCGCCGCCTCGGGCAGGTCCGGAAAGGTCGTCCCGCAGGCCAGCACCACGGCCCGCGCAGACATCACGGCACCGTCCGCCAGTGTCAGCTGCCACCCCTCCGCCTGAACCCGCACCGCTGCGACCCGGCCGTCCACCCGTTCGATACCTTGTGCCAGCACGACCAGCGCCGCGACCGGATCGATCCGCCAGTCCTCCGGGCAAAAGACGCCCGCTTCCGTCCGCCCGGCTGCAAAGCCCAGCACCGCCAGCCGCGCGATCACCCCGTCGGCATCCGGCCCGATCCAGTCCACCCCGTCCCGGATCAGCTCAATCCCGTGCCGCTCGGCGAACCCGGGCCACAGATCCCGCGCCGCGCGCAGCACGGCGGCCCGCCCCGCTGGATCCGCCTCGAACGGGTCCAGCAGGCTTTCCATCGCCGGCGCAATCATGCCCGCCGCCACCGACGAGGCATTGGCCCCGCCCGGGTCGATGACGCACACGTTCCGCCCGCGCGCGCGCAGGTCGGCGGCGACGCTGAGGCCCAGGACGCCCGCGCCGATGACGGCAATGTCGCAAGAGGAGGTCACGCCCGGTGCATCGACCGGGCGCGTCCCGAAATCAAGCCGGAGCGTGCCCTATTCGGCCGCCATGGAGGCGCTGCGGGCCGACGACAGCCGCTGATCCAGCGCCTTCAGCTGGTCCCACAGAGCCTTGGGCATGCGATCCTCGAACGTCTCGAAAAAGGCCGGGATGCGCGAGGCTTCCTCGGTCCAGACCTCGACATC
>JAHJYN010000206.1 GCA_018826885.1 Alphaproteobacteria bacterium
CGACCCCAGTCCTGACCGACCAGATCGAAGGTGTCGATCGCGTAGTTGACGCTGAAGTCCAGACCTTCGGTTTCCAGGCCGGCGTAGTTGATCGAGCCCTGGATGAAGCCACCGATCGGGTCACCGTTCGGCGCACCGATGCGGAAGCCCGACGAACGCGCGACGGGGTCCGGCGACACGCCATCCCAGGTCGACGGGTTGTTCCGGAAGATCGTGTTACAGGCCGCGACGTTGAGCGTGCCACCGTTGACGCAGTTTTCCGAAGCGACCCGGGCCGAAACGGCCGAGATCACGTTGTCGACGCGGATGTCATAGTAGTCGAGCACGACCGAGAGGTTCGGGAACATGCGCGGCTTCAGGATCACCGAGAAGGTGAAGGATTCCGACTCTTCCGGCTCGAGGAACGGGTTACCCGCGTTCACACCGGCCACACCCGAGGTGTAGTTCGGGATGTAGTCGTCGGTATTGGTCGCCGTCGAGCCGTCCCAGTCGAAGAAGCCCGGAGCGAAGCCGTCGGCCTGGGCCAGGGCTTCACAGTTGGCGATCCGGTTGTTGCGGATTTCCGGGTCCAGCGACGGGTTGGTGATCGACGCCGTGGCGCAGGGGTCAACAACGCCGTTGTAGAAGGTCTGCGTCGCCGGGCTGAAGTTCTCGGCCAGGTTCGGGACGCGAACCGAGGTGTTCAGGCTGGTCCGGAAGGCGATGTCCGCGATCGGACGGTAGACCAGGTTCAGGCCGTACACGTCGCCCTTGCCCGCCGTGGTGTAGTCGAACTCACGGTAGGAGGCGCTGAACTCGGCGTAGTCACCCAGGAAGCCGTCACGGAACAGCGGGATGGCGATTTCGCCGTAGAACTCGTCGCTCTCGTACTCGGCGCCCAGGAAGTCGGGGCCGGTGTTCATGAACAGCAGACGGCCGGCGGTGTCGGCGCTGCGGCCCACACCTTCGGTGTACTCACGACGCTGCTCGTAACCGAGAGCCACGCCGATCGGACCGGCACCCCAGAAGTCCCACAGCTGACCCGAAACGTTGACCAGGGCCTGTTCCGAGATGTTCTGCTGACGGACGCGGATGGTGGCGTCGATGTACTCCAGGGCTTCGGCCGACTGGTTGTCGGCGCCGAAGATGTTCAGCGGCTCGCACTGGTCGATCGAGTCCTGGCCGTACTGGGTGGCCTGCAGGGTACCGCCACGGACGCGGTCGGCGCTATTGATGTTCTGGGCGTCCAGCAGGGTCGAACGGCAGACGATGGCGCCCGGCGAACCGAGGATACCGGCGGTGTCGACGACGGCATCCGAGGCCAGGGCAAAGCGCTGCGAGTCGATGCCGCGCTCGGCGTTGACGTTGTTCATCTCACCGCGGGTGTAGCCGACATCCCAGGCCACGTTGCGGAAGAACAGCAGGTTGTCGAAGTCACCGTCCAGACCGATGACATAGCGCTCGACCTCACGGCTGTTGTCCTGGGTCCGCTCGGGGCCGAACGAGATGTACTGGGCTTGCTGCACCAGGACCTGACCCAGGAAAGCACCCGGGGTCGTCGCCGTCGGCGCACCATAGACGTTCAGCAGGTTGGTCGCGATCGCGTCCTTGACGTTTTGCGGCAGGAAGGCGTTGTCCGACCAGCGCAGGTCATACGACTGCACACCGTAGATGATCGGGGTGCTGGTCGCGCTGTAGCTGTCGTCCAGATAGATGTTGAAGAAGGTCGGCTGGGAGATGTCGAAGGCATCTTCCTCGACCATCTTGTACTCACCCGACAGGGTCACGTTCGGCAGGATGCTGAAGGTGAAGCCGGCCTGATAGCGCTTGGATTCGATCTCCGGGAAGCGCGAGGCGGTCGAGAAGTCAGCCGCATTCACGCCGTCGCCGCCGTAGTTGAACGGACGGTTGGCACCGGTGGTGCCGATCCGCTGACCGAAGTCGGCCAGACGGGCCGTACCCTGACCGGGATCGAACCACCAGGTGTAACCCGGGTTCACGGCATAGCAGCTCTGGTTGTAGGTGAAGCCGCCGGCGAAGCACTGGAAGAAGGGGATGTCCGGATCGTTCAGCGGGCTGGCCTGCTGACCGTTGGCCACGGTGACCTGACCCCAGCGCGGACGATCCATGCGGTTCAGGTTATAGAACAGCATGTTGTCGAGGAAGCCGTCCGACGGATTGGCGGTCGGATCGGAGTCGATACCGATCAGGCGCGGGTCGTCGTTGATCCAGTCGACGTCGAACGAGGTGACCATGTCGGCCTTCTCGTATTCGCCGAAGGCGTAGACGTTCAGACGGTCGTCCAGCAGGTTGGCGCCGACCAGCAGCGAGGCGCGGCGAGCGGCCTGGCCGTCCTGGTTGATCTGACCGTAGTTGGCATCGAACTCGACGCCTTCGAAGTCGTCCCGCAGGATGAAGTTCAGCACACCGGCCACGGCGTCGGCGCCGTAGATGGACGAGGCACCACCGGTGATGATTTCGATGTTCTCGATCAGCAGACGCGGGATGGTCGAGACGTCAACCGACAGCGTACCGGCGCTGGAACCGACGTGACGGCGACCGTCAACCAGGGTCAGCGTACGGCCGGTGCCCAGCGAGCGCAGGTTGGCGAAGTCCAGACCACCGTCGTTCAGGCCCGAGCCCGTCGTGTCCGACGGAACCAGCGAGTTCGACAGGGCCGGGATGGTGGCGAGGTAATCGATCACGGTCGACTGACCGGTCGTGAGCAGCGCTTCGCGCTCGACCTGGATCAGCGGGGTGGGGGCGTTGGTCGGGTCGCGGCGGATGCGCGAACCGGTAACGACGATTTCTTCAACCGTGGTTTCCTGGGCCTGCGGATCCTGGGTTTGCCCCGCGTCCTGGGCCAGAGCCGGAGCCGACGCCATCATGACGCCGGCCAGGATGGTCGTTCCAAAAAGATATTTGCGCTTCAACAGCATGTTGTGATGCCCCAACCAAGTGATTTGACAATACGTGACGCAGGTGACGAGCCGTAACCCACGCTTCCGGATTGCACGCTAGCAGCAAAGTGGCGCGCCACAAGGCATTGTGGCCCGACTGTGTCCACTCAAGGCCCCGGATGTTACAATCCGGACACACTCTCGCCATGGAAGGGAAATGTGCGCCGTCCCCGCAGGCGCCGCAATTTCAGAGATTGCGACGCAGCCAGTCCGCCGCACGCGCAACCAGCCCGCCCGCGTGCGGATTCGGCGCATCACTGGCCGATATCTGCCGCGTCATCAGCCGACGGGCCGAAACCGATTCTCTTGGACCATAGGCCGACTTGAGCAGGCAGCCCGCCGCAGCACAGAAGGCCGGGCCTGACGCCGCATCGGCCAGATGAGGCGCGCGCTGGGGGCGCCCCAGCCGGACCGGACGGTCGAACACGCGCACAGCCAGCTCGCGCACGCCGTTCAACTGGCTGGCACCCCCGGTCAGCACCACGCTTGTACCCGGCTCGAGGGCGATCCCGCCGCTGCGAATCCGGTCGCGCAGGATCTCGAGCGTTTCCTCGACGCGCGGCGCAATGACACTTTTCAGCATGGCGCGCGGCACCACGACGGCGCCTGCGGAAGGGTCCTCCCCCCGCGGCGGCGCTTCCAGCAGTTCGCGGTCCTCATTGGCCGAGGCCATGGCCGACCCGTGCAGGGTCTTCAGCCGCTCGGCGCCGGCGCGCGAGGTCGACAGACCGCGGGCAATGTCACTGGTCACATGATCGCCGCCGACATTGAGGCTTTCGACGTGCAGCAGGCTTCGGGCCGACCAGACGGTCGCCGTGGTCGTCCCGCCGCCCATGTCGATGCACAGGGCACCGAGGTCCATCTCATCGTCTTCGAGTGCCGCCAGCGCCGAGGTCACGGGCGCCGCGACGACGCCCTGCAGGTCGAGATGCGCCAGCTCCAGACAATGGCTCAGCGACATGAAGGCCGTCTCGGCCATCGACACGACCAGCAGGTCCAGTTCCAGGCTGTTGCCGCGCATGGCGCGGGGATCGCGGACGCCCCGGGCATCGTCCACCGACCAGGCGACCGGCAGCACATGGATGGGCCGGCGATCCGGCAGGCGAATCTTGTCGAGCGCCAGACCGATGGCCCGCGCCAGATCGGCATCACTGACCGGATTGGCGCCCAGAGACACGCGTGAGCGCACCCTGTGGCTCTGCATGCGACCGGCCGAAGTACTGACGATCACGCCCGTCACGGGAACCCCGGCGGCCCGCTCGGCCCGCTCGACCACATGGCCGATCGCCTGGGCAGCCCCTTCCATATCGACGACCATGCCCTGCTGGACACCGCGCGACTGCACATGGCCGACGCCGGCCACCCGCACCGTCCGGTCCGCATGGCGCACGCCGTCAGCCTTCATGATGAAGCAGGCCATCTTGGAATGACCAATGTCCAGCGCCGCGACCAGCGGCGCGCGGCCACCGCCCATGGCTCCGTCGAGCGTAAGTTCAGGACGACGCGGCGCCATTATGCTCCTCCCGCCGCAAGCGGGGTCGCCGCGAGGTCGCTGGCCAGGGCGGCGGGGCGCAGGCCCAGCGTTCCCGGCACCTTCAGATCCACCAGCTCAAAGCCCCGCTCGAACAGGTGATGACGCTGATCCAGTGCATCCAGCTGGATCAGGGCCGCTTCCGTTCCGTCGGCCGGCAGCCGGATCAGTCCGCCATCCTTCAACCGGATGTCCCAGCGCCGCTCATCGACCCGGATCAGCGCCTCGGTCCGGTCGCGCAGGCGCGGGCGGGCCTCGATCAGGGGCAGGATGTCCGAGGCGGCCAGCTCGGCCCCCGCCCCCACCACCAGCGGCAAATGCAGATACTGCCGGGGATCGGCACCGCGGATCACCTGGCCCTCGCCGTCGATCACCGCGATCTGTCCGTTGGCCTGCCAGATGGCGAGGCGATCATGCTCCACCACCTCGACCATCAGGGTTCCGGGCAACAGGCGCACGACCCGCGCATCCTTGACCCAGCTGACGCCGCGCACCTGTTCCAGCAGGGCGTCGAGGTCCAGCGCGCTCATCGACTGGCCGGCGGTCACATCCAGCGCCGCCTGAATGGCAGGCATGGCCTCATCCGAGGCCCCGGTCACATGCACCCGGCCCAGGCGAAAGCCCATGCCGGCCACTATGCTGTCGACGCCGTCCGACACAGACTGCCCGACGCGCTCAGCCCGGGCGCCGGTCGCCATCAGCCCGCCGATGAACAACACGCCGACCAGCAGCGAAATCCCGACCGCGCGCGCAGACAGGTCCAGCCGGCCGATCGCCGCCATCTTGGCCGGAATGCCGACCGCCGGGGCCTTGCCGCGCCCTGACCGTCCACGCGAGGCCGGGGCCTGACGTCCACGCGACGCGCCCCCGCCCTGCTGGCGCCGACCGCCGCGAACTACCGCGGGCATGAGGCGTCCTCCACCATCCACCTGACCAGTTCCGGATACCCGACGCCGACATGGGCGGCCTGCTCCGGAACGAGCGAGGTCGAGGTCATGCCCGGCTGGGTGTTGACCTCCAGAAGAACGAGAACGTCCTTAACATCGTCATAACGAAAGTCGGATCGCGTCACCCCGCGACAGCCCAGCGCCGTGTGCGCCCG
>JAHJYN010000207.1 GCA_018826885.1 Alphaproteobacteria bacterium
GCCATGCGCGTGGCGAAGCCCCATTCGTTGTCGTACCAGCTGAGCACGCGGACCAGCTTGCCTTCGATGACCTGGGTCTGGGGCAGGGCGGCGGTCGAGCTGGCGGCGATGTGGTTCAGGTCCATGGACACGACCGGGTCGGTGGTGGTCGCCAGAACGCCCTTCATCGGGCCGTCGGCGGCAGCCTTCAGCGCGGCATTGACCTCATCGACCGAGGTGTCGCGGCCGGGGACGATCTTGAGGTCGACGACCGAGACGTTCGGGGTCGGCACGCGGATCGACGAGCCGTCCAGCTTGCCCTTCAGCTCGGGCAGGACCAGGCCGACGGCCTTGGCCGCGCCGGTCGAGGTCGGGATCATCGACAGACCAGCGGCACGGGCGCGGTACAGGTCCTTGTGCATCGTATCCAGCGTCGGCTGGTCGCCGGTGTAGGCGTGGATGGTGGTCATATAGCCGCGCTCGATGCCGACGAGGTCGTGCAGCACCTTGGCGATGGGGGCGAGGCAGTTGGTCGTGCAGCTGGCGTTCGAGACCACGACGTCGTCGGCGGTCAGGGTGTCGTGGTTGACGCCATAGACGATGGTCTTGTCGGCATTGTCGGCGGGGGCCGAGACCAGCACACGTTTGGCACCGGCGGTCAGGTGGGCCGAGGCCTTCTCCTTGGAGGCAAAGATGCCGGTGCATTCAAAGGCGATATCGACGCCCAGATCCTTGTGCGGCAGGTTGGCGGGGTCGCGTTCGGCCGTGACCTTGATCCGGCCCAGACCCACGTCGATCCAGTCGTCGCCGTGCTCGACCGTGCCGGGGAAGCGACCGTGCACCGAGTCATACTTCAGCAGATGGGCATTGGTGGCCACCGGCCCCAGATCGTTGATCGCCACCACCTCGATATCGCGACGTCCATGCTCGACGATCGAGCGCAGGACGAGACGGCCGATACGGCCGAAACCATTGATGGCGACGCGGACGGTCATGGGCGGGGGCTCCTGAAGCGATGTTTATTGTTGGCGCTTCAATGGAACCGGGCGCGGCCCGGATCAACCCCCGCCGTGTAACAAGGCGTGATGGATTGTGTCGCTCAGCCGCCCCGGGGCAGGGACAGGGTCGCCTCCAGCCCGCCTTCGGGGCGGTTGGACAGGGTGACATCGCCGTCGTGCGCCCGGGCGATCTGGCGGGCCACGGCCAGACCCAGGCCGACGCCGCCGGTGGCGCGGTTGCGGGACCCCTCCAGCCGCACAAAAGGCTGAAAGACCTCCTCCATGCGTTCGGGCGCAATGCCCGGGCCGCCGTCGCGGACATAGATTGCCACCCGGTCCGGTGCCTCTTCGAGGCTGACTTCGGCTCGACCGCCGTAGTGGACCGCATTGGCGATCAGATTGGTCAGGGCCCGGCGCAGGCCGGTGGGCTGGCCCAGGATCGTGACCTCCGGCGCCGGCGCCAGCGTCGCGGCGTGTCCGGTCTCGGCAAAGCCGCGCACGCACTCGGTTACCAGAGCGGTGAGGTCGACCGGCTCGGGCGCGGTCTGGCGGGTCTCGCCGCGCACATAGGCCATGGCCTGGGCGATCAGGGCGTCCATCTCCTCGACGTCGGCCGCCAGACGGTCGCGCAGGGCCTCGGGCGCCTGCTCGGCCCGGAACCGCAGGCGGGTCAGGGGGGTGCGCAGGTCGTGGGCGATGGCCGCGACCGTCTGGGTGCGGTTGGCGATGTGGGCGCGCAGTGAGGCCTGCATGTCGTTGAAGGCGCCGATCGCCCGGCGCAGTTCGCTGGGGCCGGAGACGGGCAGGGGCTCTGCCTCCGGATTGGCCCCCAGCCGCTGGGCGGCGTCGGCGAACAGGCGGATCGGACGGGTCAGCCGCCGCGCCATCAGCCACACGACAGGCGCGACAAGAAGTAGGCTGATGAACAGGGCCAGCAGCAGGCGCGCCTGCCACGGCGACAGCCAGTCGCGCGGCGGTTCAACCGTGGCCCAACGCCCGTCCTCCAGCCGGAGGGAGGCGGCGAAGGGGGCAAAGGTGAGCTGGTCGGCAACGACGAAGACCTGCCGGGTGTCGCGGTCGACGGTGATCGTCGCCGATCCGGTCGCGGGCGAGGCAGACTCTGGGGCGTCAGCCCGCTCGATCGTATGCTTTTCCGTCCATGTGATGCTGGGGGCGTTGATCGCGACATCGGAGCCGGACGGCGACCGGGTGAAGACATAGCTGGCGGGCGACCCTTCGCTCATGCCCGGGATCGGACGGTCGGTGGGTTGAAAGACCCGGACCCGCACGTCGCCGGGTTCGACCTCCAGCACGCGGGCGAGGGCGAGGGACAGGGCCAGCGCCATGGGATCCCCGACGGTGTTTCCGGTGGCGACCGGCTGATCGGTGATCCGGCGGGTCAGGGGTCGGTCATCGGCCGTTCGGGCCGGCTCTCCCCTGAGCGCAGCCGAGGCGGCGGCGAGGTCAAAGCCGGATGGCCGGGGCTCGGGCATCAGCAGGATGGCGGCGGCCGTCAGCGCCTGCGACAGGCCCATCGCCAGCGCCACCAGCAGCGCCACCTGCACCAGGATGGAGGGGGAGGTCAGCCGCTTCATGCCGGCCGTTCCATCCGCCGTTCGACCGTGGCGTCGAACATATAGCCCTCGCCCCTCAGGGTCTGGATCGGGTCGCGCCCGTCTGCATCGGCCAGTTTCTTGCGCAGGCGGCTGATCTGCACGTCCATGGCCCGGTCGAAGACCTCGGTGTCCGCGCCCCGGGCCTTTTCCAGCAGTTGATCCCGGCTCAGCACCCGGCGCGGGGACTCGGCAAAGGCCTTGAGCAGGGCGAACTCTCCGGTCGACAGAAGGGTGATGGTGCCGTCCGGCCGCGTCAGCTCTCGCCGCAACAGGTTGAGTGTGCGTCCGTCAAAGATCAGCACGGGCTCGGACTGGTGTGCGCTGGCACCCTGCGGCCCTGCCCGGCGGCGCAGCACCGCCCGGATACGCGCCAGAAGCTCACGCGGATTGCAGGGCTTGGGCAGATAGTCGTCGGCGCCCAGCTCCAGGCCGACGATCCGGTCGGTTTCCTCGCCCATGGCGCTCAGCATGACGACCGGCGGGCCCCCGCGGGCGATCAGGCGGCGACAGGCCGACAGCCCGTCTTCCCCCGGCATCATCAGGTCCAGCACCACCAGATCGGGCGGTCGGTGCTCCAGCTGCCGGTCCATCTCGGCCGCCGAGGCCGCGCCCTTCGCCTCGAAGCCATGCTGGCCCAGATAGTCGACCAGCACCTCGCGCAGGCCCGGGTCGTCATCGACGACCAGAATGCGGGGGGTGGGGACTGGCGCGGGGATCATCGGCCCATTGTGAC
>JAHJYN010000208.1 GCA_018826885.1 Alphaproteobacteria bacterium
CGGCACCTATTTCCGTTCGGACCACTTCCCGCTGGCCAAGCGCGGCGTGCCCATGGCCTATCCCAAGGGCTCGGGCGACTTCCGCGACGAGCCGATGGCCGAGCGTCAGGCCCTGCGCGATGAGTACGGCGCCCGCCGCTATCACCAGGCCGCCGACGAATGGCTGCCCGGGATGGACTTCCGCGGCGCGGCCGAGGACCTTGAGGTCGTCTATGCCGTGGGTCTGGCGCTGGCCAACAGCCGCGACTGGCCGGGCTGGAAGGACGGGTCCGAGTTCGGCCCGGTCCGCGAGCAAAGCGCCGCCGCCCGCCGCTGATCCGTCAGCGGCACATGACGAAAACTTAACGGGCGCACCGGGGGCCGAGGCCTAAGGTGCGCCCGAAATTCATCCCGGAGTTCCCTATGTTCCGTCGTCTTCTGGGCGGTGTCGCCGCCGCTGCCGTCCTCCTGTCCGCCGGTGCGGGCCTCGCCCAGGACATTTCGGCGGATCGCCTGTCCGAGCACATCCGCGTGCTGGCTGACGACAGCTTCCAGGGCCGCGTCCCCGGTGAGGTCGGCGAGGCCATGACTCTCGAATACCTGCAGGGTCAGTATGAGGCCATGGGCCTCCGGCCGGGCGGTCCGGATGGCCAGTGGCTGCAGCCGGTGACCCTGTTCCGCTTCACGCCGGCGCGCGCGCCGGTCGCCTACTGGACCGCGCCGGACGGCACGCAGCATCCGCTGGCGGCGACCGACATCCAGCTGCGCTCGTCCAACGACAGTGGCCGGGTCGAGATCGCCGATGCGCCGGTGGTCTTCGCCGGCTACGGCATCACCGCGCCCGAGCGCGGCTGGGACGACTACGGCGACCTCGATGTGACCGGCAAGGTCGTGATCGTGCTGGCCGGTGAGCCCGAGGGCGATCTGTTCCGGGGGGACTACAACACCGCCTATTCCAGCGGCGGCTACAAGAAGACGGAGGCCCTGCGCCGCGGTGCGGTCGGGGTCATCACCCTGGTCCTCGACGAAGCCAGCTGGCGGGGGATGGCCGGACGCCCGGCCCGCACCCGCACCACCGTCGAGGGCCTCGATCCAATCCCCTTCACCGGGACCGTCGGCCCGCAGACCGCCATGCAGTGGGGCTCGGCCGCCGGCGTTGATCATGCCGCCATGGCCACGGTCGACACCGGCCAGTTCAAGGCCATCGCGCTGACCGGCGTCCGTCTGAGTGTCGACATCGAGGAAGCCCGCGAAGAGATCCAGACCTATAATCTGCTGGCCAAGATCGAGGGCTCCGAGAACCCCGACGAGGTCGTGATCTTCTCCGCCCACTGGGACCACGTGGGTGTCAGTTCGCCTGACGCGCACGGCGACACCATTTTCAACGGGGCCTGGGACAATGCCTCAGGCACGGCCGGCATTCTCGAGCTGGCGCGCGCCTTCTCGCTCTCGCCGCAGCCGAAGCGCACCGTCGTGTTCTCGCACATGGCGGCCGAGGAAATGGGCCTGCTGGGCGCCTATGCCTATTCGGTCAATCCGGTCTATCCGCTGGAAACCACGGTCGCGGACCTGAACATCGACATGCTGCCGCTCAGCGGTCCGACCCGCGATGTGGCCATCTTCGGCTTTGGCCAGAATTCGCTCGAGGACGATCTCGCCGTACTCGCCGAGGCCGAGGGCCGCTATGTCACGGACGACCGCGAGCCGGAGCAGAACTATTATTTCCGCTCGGACCACTTCCCCTTCGCCCGCTCCGGCGTCCCGGCCCTGATGCCCTGGCACGGGGTTGATCTGGACGAGGGCGGGGTCGAGGTCGGCCTGCCGGAATATCAGGCGCTGTTCTCGCGCGACTATCACCAGCGCAGCGACGAATGGCGCGAGGACTATGACCTACGCTCGGCGGTCGAGAACCTGACCCTGATGTACCAGCTGGCCTGGGACCTCGCGAACTCGGACCGCTGGCCGACCTGGAAAGCGGACTCAGAGTTCGGCGCCATCCGCGCCCGCTCCGACGCGGCTCGTCAATAGGTCGGTCAGGTCGGCCCAGACGCTCTCGGCCGTCGGCGCTCGCCCGGCCCCCAGTCCGGTCCGGCTCAGCACCCGTCCATCGGCCAGGGTGATGCGGATGGCATTGCCGGCGTCGGCCAGATCCGCGAACAGCGGATCGCCCGCCACCGGCGTCAGGGTGATCTGCCCCCCGGCGCAGTCGGCCACCGCCAACTGGCGGACCGGTGCCGGGCCCGGCTGAAAATCGGGACCCAGCGTCTCGACCCGGTCCGGCAGCCGCGCCCCCGGCCCGAAGGCCGCCCGGCTGAGCAGGTACAGCTTGGCCGCCGCGTCCCGGCCGGTCAGGTCGGCGGAGGGGTCCGCTTCGGCAAAGCCCGCCGCCTGCGCCTCGGCGAGGGCCGCCTCGAACGGATGCCCCGCGGCCAGCCGGTTCAGCAGGAAGTTGACTGTGCCGTTCAGCACCGCCTCAATCCGCCGGATCGGCCCCAGCGCCCGGGCCAGCCTTACGGTCTCCAGCATCGGCACGCCCCCGCCGACCGCCGCGGAGTAACGCAGCGTCGCCCCGGTCGCCGTTACCAGTGCCGAGAGGCCCTCGACATCCGCGGCCACCGCCTGCTTCGAGGCGCTGACCACATGGATGCCCCGCGACAGGGCCGCGCGGATCAGGGCCAGCGACACCGAGGCGTCCGACAGGGTATCGATCACCACGTCCGGCTCCCGCGCCAGAAGCGCCGCCGGGTCGGTGACCACCAGCTCGGGTGCCGGATGCGGCGACCGGACCTTGCCGGGGCTCTGGACCAGCACCCCGACCAGCGCGATGTCGGGGCGGTCCAGCAGGCGCGGCAGGACGCCGCCGCCCACCACGCCGCATCCGGCAAGGGCAACGCGCAGCGGCCCGCCTTGGCCCGGCAAGGGGCCGAGCGGCGACAGGCTCAGGTCGGCCGGGCCTTCCAGCAGCCGCAGGTCGATTTCGCCAAGGCCGATGGCACGACAGGCCTGCTCCAGTCGGGACAGGGCCTCGGCACCGCCCGCGACCTGCACCGAGACGGCGCGTCCGGCCCGGATCTGCCGATAGATCAGCCCGGCCCCGTCCCGGGCCTGATCCGGGGTCACGGCGCGCAGACAGAGGGACGCCGGAACGGGGGCCGGACCGTTTGCCCGGATCGAGGGAAGGGCGGTCATCTCAGGCCGCCTTTCGCTGGTCGGACACGAGCGCCGCCCGGGCCAGACCGGCGGCCAGTTCGGTGCGCAGGTCCTCGACATGCTCCAGCCCGATCGACAGGCGCAGCAGGCCCTCGGTGATGCCGGCGGTCTCGCGCGCCTCGGGCGTCATGGCGGCGTGGGTCATGCCCGCCGGATGGGCGATCAGGCTCTCGACCCCGCCGAGGGATTCCGCCAGCGTGAAGACCTGGAGGCCTTCGACCAGCGCGCGGGCGGCGTCGCGGCCGCCGTCCAGCTCGAGGCTGAGCATGGCGCCAAATCCCGATTGCTGACGTTTTGCCAGCGCATGCCCCGGGTGATCGGCCAGCCCCGGATAGTGGACGGCCCGCACGCCCGGCTGCCGGACCAGCCATTCGGCCAGATCGCCCGCCGTAGCCTGCTGCCGCTCGATGCGGACGAACAGGGTGCGCAGGCCGCGCAGGGTCAGCCAGGCGTCGAACGGTGCCCCGGTCGTGCCCAGACAATTGGCCCACCACGCCAGCCGCTCATGGTCCTCCAGCGTCGCGCTGATGACCGCGCCTCCGACCACATCCGAATGGCCGTTGATGAACTTGGTCGTCGAATGGATCACCCAGTCCGCGCCCAGAGCGATCGGCTGCTGCAGGGCGGGGGACAGGAAGGTGTTGTCGACGGCGACCTTTGCCCCCGCAGCATGGGCCGCCCGGCACACGGCCTCGATGTCGGTCAGGCGCATCAGGGGGTTCGACGGCGTCTCGACCAGCACCAGCTTCGGCTGCCGGGCAAGCGCTGCGTCAAACGCGATCGCATCGGCGAAGTCGACGAAGGCCACCTCGAAATGGCCTCGGTGGGCGCGGGCGTTCAGCAGGCGGTGCGTGCCCCCATAGCCGTCGTGCGGGGCGATCACGAGGTCGCCCGGCGACAGTTCGCTCAGCACCAGATCGACGGCGGCCATGCCGCTGGCGGTGACCACGGTGCCGGCTCCGCCTTCGAGCGCCGTCAGGGCCTCGCCCAGCAGGTCGCGGGTCGGGTTGCCCGAACGGCTGTAGTCGTAGCGGCGTTTCCCCTCCAGCCCGTCGAAGCTGTAGTTGGCGCTCAGGTGCAGCGGCGGCATGACCGCGCCGTGGGCCGGGTCCTGATCGATGCCGACGCGGGCGAGGCGGGTGGCGAGGTCATGCGGGGAGGGCGAACAGGTCATGCGGCAAGCTCGGAAAGACAACAGAGGGGTTCGGCCAATGCCGAGGTGATGAGGTCGGCGACCACGGCCTCTTCCTTGAGGAAGCCGTCGTGGCCGTAGAGGGAAGGCGCGCGGACGAGGGTGCGAAGGTTCGGGAGGCCCACGGCCAGTGCTTCGAGGTCGGCGATCGGCACCAGCTGGTCTGAGGTGAAGCCCAGCAGGGTCGTGGGAACCGTGACGGCCCCCGGATCGACCCGGTGCCGGTCCAGCGAGTCCGACAGGCTGATCCAGCGTTCCGCCGTCATGTGCGGCACATAGGCCCGGCCCCGGGCCTTGAGATAATCGCAGACGGCATAAGGCTGGCCGGCAGCGTCCGGCACCGCGTCCTGGCCGAAGCGCAGGTCCAGTTCCTCGGCCGTGCGATAGGTGGTCATGGCCAGTTCGCGGGCGAGGGCGACGGCCTGTTCAGGTCGAGCCGTCTCGATGCCGAGAGCGAGGATGCGGCGCTGGATGCCGCGCAGGGCCGTGGCGTGGGTGGCGGGACGATGAGGGGCGGAGATGGCGATCAGTTGCTTGAGCCGCTCCGGGAACAGGGCCGCAAAGGCCAGTCCGACCATGCCGCCGTACGAGGCGCCGATCAGGGCTTCCAGCCGCGGCACACCCAGGTGATCGAGGGCTGCGGCGAGGGCACGGGCCTGATCCGCCGGGGTCAGGGTGCGCACCCCTGTTTCACCCGGGCCGGGCAGCAGGTCGAGGCCCAGCACCTGATAGCGATCGAGATCGACCGGCCCGCCGGGGCGCACGATGCGGGCCCACCAGGCGGCGCGGCCATCGCCGACATCCGCCAGGCGGCGATCCGACGAAATGCCGCCGAGGGCGACGATGACAGGTGCCCCGTCCGGGCCGAACCGGCGCAGGCGCACGGTCGCATCGGTCAGCGGCTGACCGTCACCGAGACAGAACCCGGGAAGGGGCACGGTGTGGTCCCGCCAGACGGGGAGGGTGGGAGAGGAAAAGACAGCAGGCACGACACGACGAACTCCGCCCATCGAGTACTCGTGCGTGGATCGACCCGTGAAACGGCGGGACCTCGCAAGAGGCCGTCGCTTCACTCATCTCTCGCGGACCGGGTCGTGAGACCGTGATCCTCGCAGGAGTTGGCACCATCTCGCGAAGAGGGTCTCTTCGCGAAGGTTGCCCCGGCGTCAAAGGGCCTATCCCTCGACCGGTCTTGATGAGTGACTTAAGCGTGGCGACGGGC
>JAHJYN010000209.1 GCA_018826885.1 Alphaproteobacteria bacterium
CCCTATTACGCCACCGCGCGTTTGTGGGATGATGGCGTCATCGACCCGGTCCAGACCCGCGACGTGCTGGGCCTGGCCATCAGCGCCAGCCTCAATGCCCCGATCCCCGACACGCCGTTCGGCGTGTTCCGGATGTAAGTTTTCCTGCCTGCGCCCCCGGGAGCAGGCCACTGAAAGGCGCTGATATGCCCGACACCCCCCCCACCGACGCCGACCTCAACGCCATGGACATTACCGATGCCGAGGCGCGGGAGATGAACCGCATCGCTCACCCCATGGTGGCCGGCGCGGACACGGACGCCGTCAGCGATCTGGTGACGATCGAGTCGACGCCGGACGGGGCGGTGTTCATCACCATCAACCGGCCGGACAAGAAGAATGCCTTTGATGCCCGGACCATCGGCGCGCTCTATCAGGCGTTCGAAACCCTGCACGGAGCCGACCATGTCCGGGTGGTGTTCGTGCGTGGCGCGGGCGGCACCTTCAGCGCCGGGGCCGACCTGACCTGGATGGCGGCGGCCGTGGACTGGTCCGAGAGCGACAACCGCTCGGACGCCATGGGGCTGGCCAAGATGCTGAAGGCGCTGCACGACGTGCCGGCGCTGACGGTAGCGCTGGTCGAGGGCGCGGCCATGGGCGGCGGCGCGGGCATTGTCGCGGCCTGCGACATGGCCGTGGCGGTCAAGGGCACGAAGTTCGCCTTCAGCGAGGTCAAGCTGGGCCTGATCCCGGCGACCATCGCGCCCTATGTGGTCGAGGCGGTCGGCGCGCGCCGGGCCCGCGCCCTGTTCCTGACGGCCAATGTGTTCGACGCCGACTATGCTGCCCATGTCGGGCTGGTGGATGCGGTGGTGCCGGATGCCGCCGCGCTGGACGGCTTCATCAGCCAGCTGAGCGGGTCGCTGGCGGCCTGCGCACCGGGTGCGATGGGGAATGCCAAGCGGCTGGTCCACGACGTCGCCCACCACAAGGTCGATCATTCGCTGATGGAAGACACCGCCCACCGCATCGCCCGCGCCCGGGTGTCGAAAGAGGGCCAGGAGGGCGTCCGCGCCTTCCTCGACAAGCGCAAGCCGCGCTGGGCGGAATAGGACGCGCTGATGTTCAAGTCTGTACTGGTCGCCAACCGGGGCGAGATCGCCTGCCGGGTATTCCGCACCGCCCGTGCCATGGGGCTGCGGACCATCGCCGTCTATTCCGAAGCCGATGCCAAGGCCCCGCATGTGCGCATGGCCGATGAGGCTGTGCTGCTGGGCCCGGCGCAGGCCAGCGAATCCTATCTGGACGGGGCCAAGGTGCTGGCGGCGGCCAGGGCGACCGGGGCCGAGGCCATCCATCCGGGCTATGGATTCCTGTCCGAGAATGCCGACTTTGCCGAGGCGGTGAAGGCGGCGGGGCTGGTCTGGATCGGGCCGCCCCCGGCGTCGATCCGTGCCATGGGCCTGAAGGACGCGGCCAAGAAACTGATGATCGAGGCGGGCGTGCCGGTCACCCCCGGTTATCAGGGCGAGGACCAGTCGGCAGACACGCTGAAGGCCGAAGCCGACCGCATCGGCTATCCGGTGCTGATCAAGGCCGTGGCCGGTGGCGGCGGCAAGGGCATGCGCCGGGTCGACCGGGCCGAGGACTTTGCCGATGCGCTCGCCAGCGCCCAGCGCGAGGGCCAGTCGTCGTTCGGCGATCCGCGCGTGCTGATCGAGACCTATATCACCCGGCCGCGCCACATTGAGGTGCAGGTGTTCGGGGACACGCACGGCACGGTCGTCCACCTGAACGAACGCGACTGTTCGCTGCAGCGGCGGCACCAGAAGGTGATCGAGGAGGCTCCGGCGCCCGGCATGGACGCGGCCACCCGCGAGGCCGTGACCGCCGCCGCCGTGCGCGCGGCACAGGCCGTCAACTATGAAGGGGCGGGGACCATCGAGTTCATCGCCGACGCCAGCGAGGGTCTGCGCGCCGACCGCATCTGGTTCATGGAGATGAACACCCGGCTGCAGGTCGAACACCCGGTGACCGAAGCGATCACCGGCGTCGATCTGGTCGAATGGCAGCTGCGCGTGGCGGCCGGTGAGCCGATCCCGCTGAAGCAGCAGGAGATCGGTATCCATGGCTGGGCCATGGAGGCGCGGCTGTATGCCGAAGATCCGGCCAATGGCTTTTTGCCGAGCATCGGGCGGCTGGAGCATTTCCGCATGCCGGACGGCGTGCGCGTCGATACTGGCGTCGAGCAGGGCGGCGAGGTCAGCCAGTTCTATGACCCGATGATCGCCAAGCTGATCGTCCATGAAGACACCCGCGAAGAGGCCGCCGAGGCGCTGGCCGAAGCCTGCGGCGAGGTCGAGGTCTGGCCGGTGCGGACCAATGCGGGCTTCCTCGTGCGGTGTCTGGAGCACCCGCGGTTTGTGTCGGGGGATGTCGATACGGGGTTCATCGGAGCAGAGGGTGATGCGCTACTGCCGGCGTCGAGTCCGGAACGCGTTCTGGCTGCCGTTGGGCTTTACGCCGAGAAACACTACGAGCCTGGATCAGCACCGCGCCACAACGACTTCGGCCCTTGGGATACCCTCACCGGTGCGCTCGGCTTCAGGTTAAACGGTACGCCGCGCGGCTTGTGGGTCCTTGAAGTGGACGGCCAGCGCGTCGAGCGCGACGCCATTTCGGCCCAGTCCCACGACTCCACCTGGCTGGTTGAGGAGAACGGACAGCGTGTCACCGTCCGCTACGATTACGGTGATTGGGGGCATGGTTCAGTTCAGGTTGGTGGCCGCACGTTCGGCCAGAACACGGTCGGTAATGACCTGATCCTTTTTGATCGCGGCCAAGCCGTCGTCATCACGGGGTTGCAGGCGGCTGGACCGTCGGGTGGACCCGCCTCCGACGGTTCCCTCCGCGCGCCGATGCCGGGCAAGGTGGTGGCGGTGCCGGTCAAGGCGGGCGATCCGGTGAAAAAGGGTCAGCCTGTGGTCGTCATCGAGGCGATGAAGATGGAACAGGCCCTGACGGCGCCCTATGATGGCGTGGTCGAGAGCATCGGCTTCAACGTGGGCGATCAGGTCGGGGCCGATGCGGTTCTGGCGGTCGTCACAGCAGGGGATGAGTGAGATGAAACATACGGCACTGGCCCTGGCCCTCGCGGCCGGACTG
This sequence comes from Alphaproteobacteria bacterium, assembly GCA_018826885.1. GTDB lineage: Bacteria > Pseudomonadota > Alphaproteobacteria > Caulobacterales > Caulobacteraceae > Brevundimonas. The sequence continues at coordinate 3,145 of JAHJYN010000209.1, forward strand.
ATGGCGTCTCCGATGGCCGCCGCCGCGCAGGACCCGCTTCCCGCTGCGGATCGCAAGGACATGGAATGCGCGGCCCTGTTCGCCGTGATGGCCGGGTCTGATCCCCAGTACGAAGCCTCGGGTGCGCTGGGCATGGCCTACTATATCGGGCGCCTGGAAGGCCGTAATCCGGGACAGGATCAGGTCACCCGCACGTTTGACTGGCTGAAGACCCAAAGCGAAGAGCAGCTGATGACCATGATTGAGGCGGCCGGCCCGCGCTGTGGTCAGGAGTTGCAGGACCTCGGCAACAATATGATCCAGGTCGGGAGCAGCTTTGCCGGCTGATCCGGCCTGATGCCGCTTCACATGATCAAACTGTGCGTCGGCGTGGC
>JAHJYN010000210.1 GCA_018826885.1 Alphaproteobacteria bacterium
ACCTTTTCTTCCTTCACATTCTCCTTTCCATCTTTGACGCGGGATGGAGCAGCCCGGTAGCTCGTCAGGCTCATAACCTGAAGGTCGCAGGTTCAAATCCTGCTCCCGCACCCAAGATCCAACGCCGCCCGGTTCCGCCGGGCGGCGTTTTTCGTTTCTGGCCCCGTCGTTTCTGGCCCCGTCGTCTCAGGTCAGGATCTCGGCCAGGGCGCGTCGCAACGCCTCGGACACGGGGCGAACCAGCGCGCCTGACACGCAGCCCATGTCGTCCCTGCGGCTGTGGTGGAAGCGATGCGCGCCGAACAGGCCGACGGCATCGGGGTATCCGGCCCTGAGGATATTGGTCAGCTCGCCGGCGGAGTTCGCCACCGTCGCCGGATAGGGGGCCTCCAGCCCCGGCTGTCCGGCAAAGGCGCGGGCAAAGGGGGTGATCACGTCGGCGGTGGCCAGCAGATAGCGCTGGGCATCGGGGCCGGGCAGGGCACGGAGTCTCGCGCCGTGCATATGCCAGTCGCGCGCCGCCAGATTGGCCCCGACGTGGACCCACAGCCGGGTGCGATCCGGCCGGGGCGCGAGCGCCGCCAGATAGTGTTCGCCGCCGAGGTTTTCGTATTCGTGGCCGCTGATGGCCACCAGCTCGATGTCGAGCGGATCCCTTCGCTGCGCCAGCCAGTGGGCTGCCGCCAACCAGACGGCGATGCCCGAGCCGCGCTCGGCGGCACAGGTGAACCAGCCCGACCGCGGCGTCGACAGGACCAGGGCGCGTCCCGCCTGCCGGTCAAGACGCGCGGTGAGGTTGAAGGCGGGGCGCTGTCCGCCTCGACCGGCGAGCGTCAGCCGCCCGGTGCGACCGTCTGCGGCCGCGTCCAGAAAGGGGGGCGCATCGGCGGGGGCCAGTACGGCCACGGGGCCGGCGCCGGGCGGCAGATGGGCCGGCGCATTGAGGGCGAGGGCGTCGCCGCTCGGCCCGGTCGTGATCAGGACGGCGGCCGCCGCCCCGCGCGCCCGGACGTCGGCGAGCCGGGCCTGGATCAGGGGATCCAGCGCGCTGGACCACCGCCGCGAGGGCAGCACGATCAGGGCGATGGTCCCGTCCAGCAAGCCCGAGCCCCACGCAAGACGGAGCGGGGCGCTCAGGCTCTCGGGTCCCGTCGCGCTGACCGGCGCCTGCGGGATGACCGGCGCCGATATCCCGTCGATCGCCAGAGTGGTCTGATCACTGTCAAAGAAAGGCGCCTGAAAGGCCTGGCGATGGCAGGTGTAGCCGGCCCGCGTCAGCTCGGCCTCCAGCCACTGGCCGACGCCGGTATCGCCCGCCCCGCCCGTCGCCTTGTCGCCGAACCCGGCATAGCGTTCGAGCACGGCCTGGTGCCACGCCTCATCCAGCTGCGGTACATCCGCGAACAGCGGCGCCATGCCCACCGTTCCGGTCCCCAGAAGCACGCCGCGCCGCGACGGTTTCACCGGGGCGCCCGCTCGCCGCCGGGACGGACTCCGATTGCGTACATCGTGGCGCGTCTCCTGCTGCTGGCCCGGGGGATTCGCCGGCCCGTCTGTCCCCCGGGCGCCTCCACCACACGGCGTCCCCGGGGTGCGGAGTGGGGCATGCGGTATCCGTCGTGTCAAATATCATTCACGCGTGGGTGAAACATAATATTTCACAGGGCGATGAATAGAGGGCAAATCGTGTTGAAATTGAAGGGTGAGAGCGTGTGGTCGGCACAATCGACTGATATCGGCGCTCCATCAAACGTTCACGCGCGTGATAGGGAATGTTGACAGGCGGCCGATGTCGTGCCCCTCTCTGGTCAAACGTCGGCGCTCATGACCGACGTCAGGGAGGGAATCTGATGAAAGCGACACTTCTCGCGTCGGCCTGTGCCGTCGCCACCCTGTCGGTGCTGGTGCCGACCATGGCCATGGCCCAGGATCAGGCCGGGCAACCGGATCCGCAGGACCGCGCTACCACGGTCGAGGAAATCATCGTCACTGCCACGCGGCGCGCGGAACGGCTGCAGGACGTCCCGCTCAGCATCACGACGCTGTCGCAAGAGGATCTGAACGAGCGCGGCATCGTCGGCTATGAAGGCCTGGCCGTGGCGACCCCCGGGGTGGTGATCAACCGGCCGACGGCGAACTTCAACAATTTCACGGCGCGCGGTATCGCCACCAATGGCTATGGCGCCAATCTGCAGAGCACGGTCGCCATCTATATCGATGAGCTTCCGATCTCGGCCAACGGCAACTCCACCATTCTCGACCCCAGCCTGTACGATGTGGAGCGCATCGAATTCCTGCGGGGTCCCCAGGGGACGCTGTTCGGCTCGGGCTCGCTGGCGGGCGCGCTCCGCATCCTGACCCATGATCCGGATCCGTCCCGGTTCGATGCCTCGGTCCTGGTGGATCTCGGCGTCGTCAACGGCGGCGGCCTTCGCCAGCGCTACAACGCCATGGTCAATGTGCCGATCATCGAGGATGAGCTGGCGCTGCGTGTGGTCGGGTTCTCGCGCAATGAAGAGGGGTATGTTGATAACGTCGGGACCGGCATCGAGGACTCCAACTCCCTCGTCCAGTACGGGGGGCGCGCCATTCTGCAATGGGAGCCGACCGACCGGTTCACCGCGCGCCTGATGTACTCGCAGGAGATCAGCAACCCGCGGGACTCCTCCCTCAGCAATCCGCTGCTCGGCACGGACGTGCGCCGGTCGGATCGGCCGGACAAGTTCCAGGGCGATATGCGCAACCTGAACCTGACCGTCGAGTACCAGTTCGACGGCGCCAGACTGACCAGTTCGACCACGACAGGCGAGTATGACGCCCTCTTCTATGTCGACCTGGCCGGCACCTTTGCCCAGGCCTTCCCCTTTGCGCTGGATGCCGATGCCTGGGACGAGAATTTCGTCCAGGAAACGCGGCTGGTCTCCGACCCGGGCGGCGTCTTCGACTGGTCGGTCGGCACCTTCTATTTCAAGCGTCGGCGCGATGTGGCCTACAACTATCGCTCGACGCCGGAGTTTCTGGCGGCCCGCGGCATTACGGGGCTGCCGGACGAGTATTATCAGCGGTTCGGGTCCTACTTCATCAGCCATGAAATGGCGGCCTTCGGTGAAGTGACCTATCGCTTCAATCCCGACCTGTGGGTGACCGCCGGCCTGCGCTATGGCTCGACGGATGCCCAGGGCTTTACCGAGCCGGGCGGCTATAACTCCAACTATCTGACGCTGGCCCTGTTCGGCCTGTCCGGCCCGGTCACCATCACGCCGATTCCGGCCGCAGAAGGGGTCAAGGTCGAAGAGAATGGCCTCTCCTACCGGCTCAGCCTGTCGTGGCGTCCCCGGCCCAATGTGACCACCTATGCCGCCGTGGCCACCGGGTTCCGGCCCCCGATCGTCAACGCCCGTGCGGGGGCGGTCAGCACCATCGATCCGACCGACATCGTCATCCCCTACGGCGCCGAGTCCGACAATCTGGTCAACTATGAGATCGGGGTGAAGGGCCGCTGGTACGACGGCCGGTTGAGCGCCAATGTGGCCGCCTACATCATCGACTGGAACGACATCCAGGTGCAGGCCAACCGCGTCTCGGACTCGGTCCAGTTCGCCACCAATATCGGCGAGGCCACCAGCAAGGGGATCGAGTTCGAACTCCTCGCCGTTCCGGCGACCGGATGGACGATCGGGCTCAACGGGGCGATCAACGAGGCCAAGGTCACGGCCCTGACCCCGCTCGAGGCCGCCATCTCGGGGGCAGAGCTGAACGAACGCCTGTCAGGGCCGGAAATCCAGGGCTCGCTGCGGGTCAATTACAACTGGCAGATCATGGGAGGCGCCGATGCCAACGCCTCGATTGCCGTCGCCCACGTCAGCAGCTTCCCCAACTCCTTCCCGAACACCCCGGGTCGTCCGCTGGTGCCGCTGGTGACCTATGACGACACGGATGACTATACGTTCGTCAACGCCAACTTCGCCGTGGCTTTCGAGACCTTCACGGTCGGGGCCTATGTCGAGAACCTCTTCAATGACCGGTCGGTGACCTATGTCCACCCCGAGGCCTTCATCGACGGACGCTATGCGCGCCAGCGCCCGCGGACGATCGGGGTTCGCCTCGGTTATGAGTTCTGATCGATGACGGCATCGTCTCCTGTCGCCCCGGACGCGCGCCCTGCGCGTCCGGGTGCCCGGGCCTGGTTCGCGCTGGGCATTCTGTGTTTCGTCTATGTGCTGAACTTTCTGGACCGGCAGCTGCTGTCGATCCTGGCCAAGCCCATCCAGGACGAAATGGGGGTCTCCGACACCCAGCTGGGCCTTCTGGGTGGCCTGTATTTTGCGGCCTTCTACTGCATTCTGGCCATTCCCGTCGGCTGGCTGGCGGACCGGACCAACCGGGTCAAGGTGCTGGCCTTTTCCTGCGCCCTGTGGAGCGCCGCCACCGCCGCTTGCGGCCTCTCCGGCAGCTTCGGGCAACTGGCCGCGTCACGCATGGCCGTCGGGGTGGGCGAGGCCGGGGGTGTGCCGCCGTCCTACGCCATCATCTCGGACTATTTCCCCTCCGGTACACGGGGGACGGCGCTCAGCCTGTTCAACCTCGGCCCGCCGATTGGTCAGGCCCTGGGGGTCGCCTTCGGCGCCTCGATTGCCGCGGCCTATTCGTGGCGTCTGGCCTTCATCTGGGTTGGTGTGGTGGGCGTGATTACCGCCCTGATCGTCTGGTTCGCGGTGCGTGAGCCGAAAAAGGGCGGTCTGGACGCTCCGGTCACCCCCGCGCCTGTCGCCACGACAGATCCCGTCGCCCCGGCTACCAGCGGCTTCTGGTCGACCGGAAAGATGTTCTTCGCCAACCCCATGTTGCGCGGCATTTCCCTGGCCTGTGGCGCGACCCAATTCGTCACCTATGCCCTGCTGGGCTTTGCCGTGCTGTTCCTGCAGCGCGAGAAGGGCATGACGCTGGAACAGGTCGCCGTCTGGTACGCGCTCGTGGTCGGGGTCTGCGTCAGCATCGGCATGCTGGCCTCCGGGCGGCTGATCGACCGCTTCTCCAAACGGTCAAAAACCGCCTACGCCTGGTTGCCGGCCATCGGTCTGGCGATTGCTGTGCCGTTCTTCGCCGGCTTCGTCTGGGCCCCGACCTGGGAGCTGTCGCTGATGTTCCTGACGGTGCCCATGGCGCTCAACTACTTCTATCTGTCGCCCTCGATCACCCTCGTCCAGGAGACCGTCCGACCGGACCAGCGGGTCATGTCAGGCGCCCTTTTGCTGCTGGTCATGAACCTGATCGGACTGGGGCTGGGGCCGACCTATCTGGGCTTCGCCAGTGATTTCTTCCAGGCCAACGGCTATGAGAATTCGCTGCAGATGGCCTTCTACACCCTGATCGCCTTCTACATTCTGGCCGTCGTCATGTTCCTCGGCATGGTCGGCAAGATTCGGCGCCAGACCGCCCGGGAGGCCCTGTCATGAGGGGTATGCTGACAGGCCTGATCGCGGCGCTGGCCCTTGCGGGCTGCGCGTCTCCCGGGCCGGCGAAGGCCCAGACGGCGCCGGTGGTGGAGGCACCCGCGGGCGCCGTGCGGGGCGAGGCGGCTGACGGTGTGAACGTCTTCCGGGGCATTCCTTACGCCCTGCCGCCGACCGGATGGCGCCGCTGGCGTCCGCCCGCCGAAATGGATCGCTGGGCCAACACCCGCGACGCGACGCAGTTCGGCGCGGCCTGCCACCAGCCCGTCTCGCGCGGCACCAGCATCTATGCCGGTGAAGCTCCGACGATGAGCGAGGACTGCCTGTTCCTCAATGTCTGGACGCCCGAGGATGCCCGGGGCGCCCCGGTGTTTGTCTGGATCCACGGCGGTTCGCTGGCCACCGGCGCCGGAAGCGAGGCCATGTATGACGGCGCGCGGATGGCGGCCGAGGGCGTCGTCGTCGTGACGATCAACTACCGTCTGGGTGTGCTCGGCTATCTGGCCCACCCCGAACTGAGCGCGGAGTCCCGCAAGAACATATCGGGCAACTATGGCCTGCAGGACCAGATTGCGGCGCTGGAGTGGGTGCAGGCCAATATCGCGGCCTTCGGCGGCGATCCGGACAATGTCACCATTGCCGGCGAGTCCGCCGGTGCGCTCAGCGTCATGTATCTGATGACGTCGCCCGAAGCCGAGGGCCTGTTCGACAAGGCCATCGCCCAGAGCGCCTATATGCTGTCCATGCCCGAGCTGCGCTCGCGCACCCATGGCGACGTCCCGGCCGAGGGACTGGGCTGGTGGCTGCAGGAGCAGTTGGGACAGCCGAATCTGGCCGGGCTTCGCGCCATGGATGCCCAGACCCTGACGGTCTCTGCCCAGCAGGCCGGCTATGCGCCGTTCGGCACGATCGACGGCGTCTTCCTGCCCGCCCAGATGGCCCATGTGTTCGAGCGCGGCGAGCAGGCGCCGGTGCCGCTGCTGGCCGGCTTCAATCAGGGCGAGATCCGCACGCTGCGCTTCCTCGTGCCCCCTGCGCCGGCCGACGCGGCCGCCTATGAAGCCGAGATCCGCGCCCGCTACGGCGATCTGGCCGACGCCTTCCTTGCCCTCTACCCGTCCGCCGACATGGCCGAGAGCATGCTGGCGACGCCTCGGGACGCCCTGTACGGCTGGACCGCTGAACGGCTGATGCGGGCCCAAACGGCCCTGGGCCAGAACGGCTACCTCTACTTCTTCGATCACGGCTACCCGGCGATGGATGAGGCCGGACTGCACGCCTTCCACGCGGCCGAAATCCCCTATGTCTTCGGCAATCCGGATCGCCTGCCGCCGCGCTGGCCCGCCATTCCCGACACCCCGCCCGAACAGGCGCTGTCGGATGCGATGATGGCCTACTGGCTCAGCTTTGCCCGGACCGGTGTGCCCACGGCCGAAGGACAGCCCGACTGGCCCGCCTATGGTCTCACGGCGACCTATATGGCGTTCGAGGACGGCCTCGTGGTGCGCGAACGCCTGATGCCGGGCATGTTCGAGCTGCACGAGGAAGTCGTCTGTCGCCGCCGCGTCGCCGGGGGCATTCCGTGGAACTGGAATTTCGGGGTCATCTCGCCGCCCCTGCCGCCTGCTGCCCCCGTTTGCCGATGATCGACGGGGATATGCAGGCCTGGGCGCTGACGCTCGACAAGTTCCTGGACCATGCCGCCCGCTGGCGGCCGGACGGGCAGGTGGTCACCGCGCGCGGGGACGGCCGGGTCGACCGGATCGGCTATGACGCCTTACGGACCCGAAGCCGCAGGGTCTCTGCCGCGCTGATCGGGCTGGGCATCGCGTCGGGTGACCGGGTGGCGACCCTGGCCTGGAACAGCCAGGCCCATGTCGAGGCCTGGTATGCGGTGATGGGCATGGGCGCGGTCTGCCACACGCTCAATCCCCGCCTGACCGAGGCGCAGCTGGTGTCGATGCTGTCGCAATCGCGGGCCCGCATCCTGATCGCCAGCGCGGACCTCGAGCCGGTCGCCCGGCGCATCGTCGCCCGGACGCCGTCGCTGGAGCGTCTGCTGGTCATCGATGCCGATGCAGAGGGCGCGGACCAGCTGGAGGCGCTGATTGCCCGCGAGACCGGTGACGGTGTCGTCTGGGGCGACTTTGCCGAGACCACGCCCAGCGGCCTGTGCTTCACCTCGGGCACGACGGGCGCGCCCAAGGGCGTCACCTACACCCACCGGTCCAGCTATCTGCACACCCTGCGTCTGCTGCAGGCCGATGTGATGGGGATCACGGGGTCGGACGTCGTCCTCGCCGCCGTGCCGATGTTCCACGCCAATGCCTGGGGCCTGCCCTTTGCCGCGCCCGCGACAGGGGCCGGGCTGGTCCTTCCCGGACGCTGGCTGGACGGCGCCAGTCTGGCCGACCTGATCAATGCCGAGGGCGTCACCCTGGCGGTCGGCATCGCCACCGTCTGGCTGGGACTGGTCGAGCATCTCGAGGCCAATGGCGGCGACACGCCCACGCTCCAGCGGGTCGTGGTGGGCGGTGCGCCCATGCCCCCGGCCCTGATGGAGCGAATCGAGCAGCGCCTCGGCGTCACCGTCCAGACCAGCTGGGGCATGACCGAGCTGTCCCCGCTGGGCACCTGCGCCCCCCTGGGCGGCCCGCATTCCGCCCAGCTGTCGGGGCGTCCGGCGGTCGGTGTCGATCTGCGGCTGACCGACGGCCAGGGTCAGGCCCTGCCCGAACAGCGCGGCGCGGAAGGCCATCTGTACGTGCGGGGCGAGGCCGTCGTCGAGCGCTATTTCGGGGAGACCACCTCTGCCACCGATGCGGACGGCTGGTTCCCGACCGGGGATCTGGCCCGCATCGACGAGGCCGGAAACCTGATCATCACCGGCCGGGCCAAGGATCTGATCAAATCGGGCGGCGAATGGATCAATCCGGCCGAGATCGAGGCCGTGATCAATGAGCACCCGGCCGTGTCACTCGCGGCGGTGATCGGTCGCGCGGACCCCAAATGGGGCGAGCGGCCGGTGCTGGTCATCCAGGCGCGGGATACGCCCGACGTCAGCGACGAGGACCTGCTCGCGGCTCTCCGGGGACGGGTCGCGCCCTGGTGGATCCCCGATGCCGTGATCCGCGTGGGTCAGATGGCACTGGCCTCGACCGGCAAAATCGACAAAATGCGTCTGAGAGTTGAATATGGCGACTGCTGAACCGAGGTCCGAGATCAAAGCGCCCCGAGCCCCTGCCGAGCCGTCCGTCGCGGCCAAACGCCGCCGCCGCACCAAGGTCGAGCAGCGCGCCGACATGATGGAACAGATCCTCGACGCGGCCGAGTATCTGTTCTCTGTCCATGGCCTGTACGGCGTCACGCTCAAGGACGTGGCCAAGCGCGTCGGCGTGCACCACACGCTGCTGAACTACTATTTCACCGACAAGAAGAAGCTGTTCGACGATGTCATCGCCCGTCGGGCCGAGGTGACCAGCACGCTGCGCATGCGGGCGCTCGATGACTATGACGCGGCGACCAAGGGCAAGCCGACCGTCGAGGGCGCCCTGCGCGCCTTCCTCGACACCGACCTCGACCTGTACGGACAGGGTGGCGAAAACTGGAAGAACTACGGCGCGCTCGGCGCCCAGGTGTCCAACACCCCCTACGGCGCCGAACTGATGGACTTCCACTTCGACCCGGTGGTCCTTCGCCTGATCGACATCCTCAAGAAGGCGCTGCCGGATTGCGCCGAGGAAGACATCTTCTGGGGCTATCACTTCGTCACCGGCGCCCTGATGCTCAGCCTCGCCCGCACGGGGCGGATCAACCGGCTGTCGGGGGGCTTGTGCGACGGCGAGGATTTCGAGGCCATCAAGGCGCGGATGGCCAGCTTCATGGCCGCAGGTTTTCTGTCGATCTGCAAGCCCGGGCCGAACGGCGGCCGCTAGGGCGTGCGGCCGCATATCAGTAGTCTAATCAGGGGAGAGCCGCTCATGAGGCTGAAGGGTCGAATCGCGATTGTCACGGGCGCCGGCGGGGGGCTGGGCCGCCAGCACGCCCTGTTCCTCGCGCGCCAGGGGGCCCGCGTCGTGGTCAACGACATGAACGCCACCGCCGCCGATGCGGTGGCTGCCGAGATCGCCGCCGCGGGGGGCGAAGCCTTCGGTGTGGGCGCCTCGGTGACCGATGAGGCCGCGGTCCAGGCCATGGTCGAGCGGACGCTGGCCGAATGGGGTCGCATCGACCTCCTGATCAACAATGCCGGCATCCTGCGCGACAAGAGCTTTGCCAAGATGGACATGGCCGACTTCCGGCTGGTCGTCGATGTGCACCTGATGGGCGCGGCCATCTGCTGCAAGGCGGTCTGGGCGGTAATGCGCGAGCAGGGCTACGGCCGCATCGTCATGACGACCTCCTCCTCGGGCCTGTTCGGGAACTTCGGTCAGGCCAACTATGGCGCGGCCAAGATGGCCCTCGTCGGCCTGATGCAGACGCTGGCGATCGAGGGCGACAAATACGGCATCCGCGTCAACTGTCTGGCGCCGACCGCCGCGACCGGCATGACCGAGGGCGTGCTGTCCGACACCGCCCTGCAACAACTCGACCCGGCTCTGGTCAGCCCGGCCCTGTTGCCGCTGGTGGTCGACGACGCCCCGACCCGCGCCATCGTCTGCGCCGGCGCCGGCCATTTCGCCCGATCCTATGTGACCCTGACACCCGGCCAGTTCATCGGCGGGGGCGCGGAGGCGGGCGAGCGTCTGATGGACGCCTGGGATCAGGTTTCCGACGACACCGGCGCCATCGTGCCGGACTATGGCTTCGTCCAGTCCGAGCGCGAGGTGGCCAGCGCCGAACGGCACGACCGGGTGCTGGTGGACTCGTGATCCCGCTCAGCCGGCGCACCGCCCTGATCGGCGCGGGGGCTCTGGTGACGGCCTGCGCCGGTCGGTCGCGGGCTGGCTCGGGCGACCTCGAGTCTGTCGTCGACCGGGCCATGGCCGACCGGGCCACGTCCCTGCTGATCGCGCGGGGCGACACTGTGCTGACCGAGCGGTACGCGCCCGGCTGGTCCGCCGACCGGCCGCGCGAGGTCGCCTCTGTGGCCAAGAGCATGGTCGCGGTCCTGATCGGCATGGCCCAGGATGACGGCGCGATCACCGGCCTCGACCAGTCGGCGGCAGACTTCATCCCGGCCTGGCGGGACGACGCCCGCGCCGGGATCACCCTCCACCATCTGCTCAGCATGACCTCGGGGCTGGACGACGCCGGTCTGGCGCTGCGCGGGGTCACGGGCGACCAGTTCGCAATCAATGCCGCCGCCCCGCTGGCGCATCCGCCGGGAACGCGCTGGGCCTACAACACCGCTGCCTATCACCTGCTGTTCCACATCCTGATGCGGGCGACCGGCGAGACGATCGAGGCCTATGCGGAGCGGAAGCTTCTCGGTCCGCTGGGTATGGACGACACCGTCTGGGTGACGTCGCGGGGGCAGGGCGAGGAGGGCCCGGTCACCAACTACTATTCCGCCGCCTCGACCGCGCGCGACCTGTGGGCCTTCGGGCGGATGGTGATGCAGGGCGGTCGTTGGCAGGGGCGGCAACTGATTTCCGCCGACTATGTCACGCGCATGATCACGGCATCCCAGCCGCTCAACCGGTCCTACGGCCTGCTGTGGTGGGTGAATGAGAAAGAGGGGCTGGATGTCCTCGCCCGTCCCGGTGGTCGGCGCTTCCCCAACGCCCCGCACGATACCTATGCGGCCCTCGGCGCAGGCGGGCAGGTGATCTTGATCGTGCCGTCGCGCCAGCTGATCCTCGTCCGTCAGGGCGATCCGCCCGGATCCGTCGATTTCGCCGACCGCATGCTGGCCGATACGCTGGCGGTGCTGGGCTAGAATCCGCCCTCAATGCCGCTCATCCCCGCGGAAGCGGGGACCCAGAGCTTTGGCCCCTCAGCGCGTCCGTTGACCCGCCGCCGATGATCCGATTCGCCTGTGCAGTGACAGGACTGGGTCCCCGCTTCCGCGGGGATGAGCGGAAGATGTAAAAGTCTCATTTTGAAGAGATCTTGGTCGAGTCCGAACCCTAAATCGCGACGATTACGGCGTGGCCGGCGTCCAGCACCAGCGATACGGTCTGGCCCTCTGCAGGCGTCGGGCCAGCGTGGCTGACCGTCAGGCGATGATCCCCCTCCGGCCCCTCGATCGCGACGGTGAGGGCGGTGGTATGTCCCGCAAAGCGCCGGGCCACCACGGTCGCTGCCACGCCGTGATCCGCCAGCCGGACATCTCCGGGCCGCACCAGCAGCTGCCACCCGGTGGCCTCGCCATCGGGCTTTGCAAACCGCCCCAGCGGCGTTGTCAGCGCTGCGCCGTCCACGCGGGCCGGCAGGGCCTCGACCGGCCCCAGCATGCGCGCGGCGGCCAGCGACACGGGTCGCAGGTAGCAGGCCTCCGGCGTCCCCGCCTGCAGCACCTTGCCCTGATCCAGCAGCACCAGATTATCCGCCATGGCCAGGGCGTCCTCGGCATCGTGGGTGACGATCAGCACGGCCGCCCCCGCCGCCCGCAGCGCCGGGGTCAGAGCATCGCGCACTTCGGCCCGGAGCGAGGCATCCAGTCCCGAGAACGGCTCGTCCATCAGCAGTACGGCGGGCTCGCGCGCCAGCGCCCGGGCCAGCGCCACCCGCTGCTGCTCGCCGCCCGACAGGGTCGAGGGCCAGGCCTTGGCCCGATCCTCCAGCCGCAGCGACCGCAGCAGGTCCATCGCCCGCGCGTTCGCCTCGGCTTTCGGCAGGTGGGTCAGGCCAAAGGTGACATTCCCCAGCACCGTCCTGTGCGGGAACAGGGCGTGCTCCTGAAACATCAGGCCTATGCCGCGATGCTCGGGCGGCACCGTCTGTCCGGGCCGCGACAGCACCGTCTCGCCCAGCCGGATCTCGCCGGCGTCGGGCGCCTCCAGCCCGGCGATCAGGCGCAGCAAGGTAGTTTTGCCGCTGCCCGAGGGGCCCAGCAGGGCGGTTACCTG